>JAYEGZ010000243.1:8728-22014 GCA_034659315.1 Methanobacteriota archaeon | reverse complement strand
CGGTCTGTAAGGTAATTATGGACATCAGGCAGATGTGACGCATAGAGCACGGTAAGCCCGGTCTCATGGTTCACTTTCTTTATCGTGTCAAGCATTTCCTGTTTGGTGGCAGGACATGCCATCGTCGCAGGTTCATCGAGCAGAAGGATCTTTGGCTTCTTTGCAAGCTGTCTTGCTATGATCACTCTCTGTTTTTCGCCTCCACTCAATGCATAATCGATATGGCGTGCTTTATTCTCCATACCCACCATTTTCAGGTATTCCATCGCCTCATCAAGCATGTCATCATAGTCGGGCAGATCCGTTGATGGCATTCCCTCATAACCTATTTTGAGCGAGTATATCTTGCGAAGGACGTCGTTTACCGCATAATCGGACCACAGCGCGAACGACCGCTGGAGGTGTATCGCAGTATGCTTTCTAAGCTCTACTAACGTCTCTTCCGACGAGTCTGGCACCACTTCCTGTCCATCCAGATTCAGCACCCCTTCATCGAATGTCTCGGTCCCGCGGATGATATTCAGGAGTGTGCTCTTCCCGCCACCGCTACGCCCGATCAAACCCACGATTTCTCCGTCATTCACATCGAAACTAATCCCATCAAGTGCCCTGACCTTTTCAGAGCCGATATTATATTCCTTTACAAGATTGTTGATTTGCAGCATTTTTGTCATGTATATTCTCCGGTCACTGATTCGGTTAATGCATTTGTTCTGTTGCATGTATTTAACGTTTTGATAGGGGCGGGCGATGTACTTTTTCGTGAATGCGAATGGTGCGTAGAATAACCAGACATTATATTATATATGCCATAAAAAAAAATAAAAGAGGGGAAGGAGCCTGCAATCCTGCCCTGAAACGTGTAGGGCTGTTTGCGTTCCTTAATACATGCATCTGGTGGGGATATATAAGTGCATAATCCAAGAGCGGGGTGAAAGTGAAAGTGGAAATGGATGGAAAAAACGTGAGAACCGGTTAACCGCATTTCCGGTAGCCCGGATTGGATAACCGATCGGAAAATCCAACCGCCCTAACTCACGTTTAAAGTAGCATCGTGCCGACCAGTGTCAGAACTGGAGTCGCATCGGCAATTGCTGCCCGCCATGTGCTGGGTATCGGCTGCGCTCGCAAGATCTCCATACAGGGTATTTTTGCGTTCTCGCGGTCTTTGGCTGAGCTTTTTGTGAGGACGGTGGAAGAGTTATTACAAATACGTGAAAAAACAAGATGAACAGAGGCGATCATCCCATGAAAATCAAAGACAAATTCACTGAACTAAAATCCCGCGACGAAGGCGCGCTCATCGCGTACATCTGCGCTGGCGACCCGACGCCGGAGGGTACGGCCGAGATCGTGTATGCGCTGGTGCGCGGCGGCGCGGACATCATCGAACTCGGTCTGCCGTTTTCGGATCCGATCGCTGATGGTCCGACGATCCAGGCATCGATCGAACGGGCGCTTGAGGCTGGCATGAACCCGGATATCTTCTTTGAGCTTGCCAGGTCGCTGGATGTAGATGCAGATGTGCCGCTCGTTGTGATGACGTACTATAACCTCATATTCAAGCGGGGGCTCGATCGTTTCGTTGCTAACTGCGTGGAGAATGGGATTTCCGGCATTATCGTCCCTGATCTACCGGTTGAGGAGTCGGGCGATCTTGCCACACATTGCAAGAGACACGGGGTTGACCTGATCTTTTTTATTGCACCAACCACATATCCTGCGCGTATGCAGCAGATTGTGAAGAATGGTTCCGGTTTCATCTACCTCGTTGCAAGAACCGGCGTCACCGGCGCCCGGGATGATGTTGCGGAATCGACGCTCTCCCTGATCGATAATGTGCGCGGCACAACCCACACGACTACGCCGCTTGCGGTCGGGTTTGGCATATCTACCGGTGATCAGGCGTCTACTATCATTAAGGAGGGTGCTGATGGCGTGATCGTTGGTTCAGCTTTCGTGGATATCATTGCGGATGGAAGTGCGGTGCCAGAGCGCATCGAAGAGCTTGCGCGGGGGTTGAAGGCTGGCTGCCGTCACAACTGACTGCACCCACCTAAAAACCGATACATTAAAGTTCGATCCGATCAGTGTATTATAATTCATCCGTAGCAGACAAGATATGTCATTACGACTACGGTGGTGCGTGATTCATGGACAAACAAACAATAAACGCCGTTAACACCATGCTGGACGAATCCCCACAGAGGGGATTTGAAGAAGGTGTGGAACTGGCGATTAACCTGAAGAATATTGATCTGAGCCAACCGCGTTTTCGGGTGGACGAAGAGATCATACTCCCACATGGGCTTGGCAGACCAATCTCGGTTGCGGTCTTTGCACGTGGCGAGACCGCGATTGTGGCAGATAAGGCGGGTGCCGACTTAGTCATTGACCCTGATTTGATCGATGAGTATGGTGATGATAAAAACAAGGCAAGAGGTCTTGCAAATGCACACGACTTTTTCATCGCTGAGACTGCGTACATGCCAGCAATAGGAAAGAAGCTCGGCGCGATTCTTGGTCCCCGGGGCAAGATGCCAGAGCCGCTGACGCCTGATAAGGACATTGCCCAGATCATCAACAAGATACGGAACAGCATAAGAGTCAGGTCCAAGGACCGAAAGACTTTTCATGCGCCGATCGGGCGGCGGAATATGCCAGCCGACGAGCTTGCTGGAAATATAGAGGCGGTGATCATCAGACTCGAAGATGTGCTGGACAAAGGTGCGCAGAACATTCGATCCATCTATGTAACGACAACGATGGGTAAATCTGCGAAGGTGAGGTGAGTTGTTATGGCTATAACGACAGAACACCGCACGGCGCACATTCCACAGTGGAAGCTTGACGAGATCAAGAATATCAAGCAACTGGTAGGCAAGTATCCGGTGATGGGAATCGTGGGAATTCGCGATATACCGGCAAAGCAGTTACAGGAGATGCGCCGAAGTCTGAAAGGCATCGCAAAGCTTCAACTTTACAGAAACAGCCTCCTGCGCCGTGCATTGGATCAATGCGATGATACCATCGGCGAGATGGGGGCACACATCAACGATCAAACCGCGCTCATCTTTACAGACTTAAACCCGTTCAAACTATTCAAGCTGCTTGAGGCAAGCAAGACGAGTGCTCCGATCAAAGCAGGTGCATCCGCACCCGAAGACATCGTGGTGGAAGCAGGTCCGACCTCATTTGCTCCGGGACCGGTTATAGGTGATCTACAGAACGCGGGCATACCTGCCAAAATTGATAAAGGCAAGGTCATGATCAAGGAGACGAAGGTGGTTGCACATGCAGGCGAGCCAGTGTCAAGGGCGCTCTCTGAGATGCTCACGCGTCTTGAGATATATCCGATGACTGTCGGTCTCGATCTCCGTGCTGTTTACGATGCAGGTGCGGTACTTGAGGCGAGCGTTCTGGATATCAATGAGGCTGAGTATACGGACAACCTTGCAATAGCTGCCACACGCGCATTCAATCTTGCCATTGGCATTGCGTACCCATCGAATGCGACGATCACAACGCTGCTTTCGCAGGCATCAGCCAGTGCAAGGAACCTTGGTATAAATTCTGCCATACCCGTGCCAAGTCTCGTCGATATGCTGCTCTCGGTGGCGCAGTCGAAGGCAACCTCGCTTGCATGTAGCATCGATGACCCCGATGCACTGGGTGATGCTTTGCAGGCTTTACTCCCACAACAGTCAGCAGCAGAGGAAACAGCATCTGTTGCAGAGGCAACCGAAGAGAAAGCGGAAGATGCAGTGGGCGGAGACGCACAGGAAACGGCAGAAGAAGAGTCAGCTGAAGAAAAAGAAGAAGAAGCGGCAGAAGGGCTTGGTCTTCTATTCGGATAACCTGACAACGAACGATCAACGAATAATCAATCATTAGAGGTGAACTAAATATGGAATATATATATGCAGCATTAATACTGCACAACGCAGAGAAAGATGTAACCGAACAGGGAATTAACAGCATACTCGATGCAGCAGGCGTCGATGTGGATGAATCAAGAGTAAAAGCACTTGTTGCAGCGCTTGACGGTGTTGACATCGAGAGCGCGATCGCACAGGCAGCAGTAGCACCTGTTGCAGTGGCTGCGGCACCAGCCGGAGGAGCGGCAGACGCTGCACCGGCAGCAGACGCTGCACCAGCAGCGGTTGAAGCAGAAGAAGAGAAGAAGGAAGAGGAAGAAGAGGCAGGAATGGCAGGTCTTGGAGCATTGTTCGGATAATCCCAGACATGCAAGACTTATTGCAGAGATTATCAGACGCACACGGAATCTCCGGATACGAGGGCAGCGTTCGTGAGATCGCCCGCCAGGAACTTGCCCCCTACGGAGACTTGCGGGTAGACGCGCCGGGTAACTTGATATTCACAAAGAATGGTACGAAGGGCGACGCAAGCCCGAAGATCATGCTCGCCGCACATCTCGATGAGATCGGGCTTGCGGTAAAGCACATCGACGACGAAGGCTTCCTCCGGTTTGTGAAGGTCGGCGGGTGGTTTGATCCGACCTTACTCAACCAGAGAGTGATTGTTCACTCGGAAAATCCATGCGTTGGGGTAATCGGGTCAAAACCTCCGCACGTCATGAAAGAAGCGGACAGAAAGAAGCCGGTGGACTCAAAAGACATGTTCGTCGATGTCGGCGCATCATCAGCAGACGATGCGGCAGATATGGGGATCGAGGTAGGAACAGCAATCTCGATCGACCGCAACTTCACTCCGCTTGCAAACGACCGGATCACCGGAAAAGCCCTCGATAACCGCGCCGGTGTTGCGCTCCTTGTGGAGGCGATGAAGCAGATCAGCAAGATCGATATCGCATCGACCGTCCACGCCGTCTTCACGGTTCAGGAGGAGGTCGGGCTTAAAGGAGCAAGAACCTCTGCATTCGGGCTGAATCCGGACGTTGCGATTGCGCTTGACGTCTGCGTTGCAGGCGACCATCCCGGCATCACTAAAACAGACTCCGCGATGGTAGTTGGGAAGGGTGCGGTCATAACAGTGATGGACGCAGGCGGAAGAGGTGTGATCACACACCCATCGGTGCTTAAGTGGCTGCGAGAGACTGCTGATGAGAACAAGATTCCATACCAGCTCGATGTCTCGGACGGCGGCACAACCGATGCAACAGCGATCAGCCTGACCCGCGAGGGAATCCCATCAGGGGTTCTTTCGATGGCGACACGCTACATCCACTCACCAGTCGAGGTGCTCTCGCTTAGTGACATGACGGCGTGTGCCGACCTGATCGTTCATGCAGTTGGTACGGCAGAAAAGTGGTTCTGAGTCATCAGAACCACTGTGAAGCGCCGATGATGACAATCGCGACTGAGAAACGATGATGAACCCTATGAGGCCTGAGGCGCTTGATCTGCATTGATTGATGTGCTTTTGGAAAGAGTGGTTGGTTATTTATCGTTCTGAAAAATACCGTATTGCAACCACTCCTCTATTTTTCTGCTTTTGCCAGACACCCAACAATTTAGGGGGTGGTGTCCCCCGGATTTCGTGACATGCCAGAAAACGTCGGGCATGCGCCACCTGCGCAATCGACATCTTTAAATGAGGTTTGTGCAAAAGGATGGTTGTTCTCACCCAATCACAGAAGCGGGGGTAGCCAAGCGGTCAACGGCGACAGACTCAAGATCTGTTCTCGAAGGAGTTCATGGGTTCGAATCCCCTCCCCCGCATTTTCCGCATTTTTATGGTGATTGTTATGACATTCTCGCCGGTGCTGGCATCAAAAGCCTTGTGGCAGCTCAGGGTCAGGAAAAGACCCTTTGTCCTGTCGCACGGAATAAATGCAAGATGTAATCTACAATGCAAGTTCTGTGAGTACTGGAAAGAGGAGGGGGACGAGATGAGTACCGACGAGGTGTTTAGTCTCCTTGATGAAGCCAGATCATTTGGAATAATGATCTATAATGCATGGACGGCTGAACCACTCATGCGAAAAGACCTGCCAGAGATTTTGAGGCATGCTCACGATATCGGGATGATGACCTCACTCATAACCAACGGGAAACTCCTGAAAAAGAGAATTCATGATCTGTCTGACCTTGATTACCTGTCGATCTCTGTTGATGGCATAAAAACATTCAAAGAGATACGAGGAATCGATTTTGAGGATGTGCTGGATGGGATAAAGGAAGCAAAACACGAAGGTCACAGCATTCTCATGAATTGCGTCATCAGCAGAAAGAATCAGGACGAACTCGCAGAACTGGTCTACCTGGCACGCGATCTGGGTGTATTTATCTCGTTTGAACCGATCCACGAGTTCAGCGGGATTGGTGATGATGTGTGGGATGAACTCGGGATCAGGGATATGGCAGCCTATAACGAGGCGGTCGATCAGATCATCGAACTTAAGCGAGAGAAATTCCCGATCATCAATTCCCTGACGTATCTTTCGATGGTAAAGGAGTTGAAACCGACTTTCAGATGTCATGCCAGCGATATTGTCCTCCACGTCACTGCGGATGGAAGGATCGAGAATTGCCGGGTGAAGAGAGTTCATCTGGGCGACGTGGGTGATGGTATTGCGGATGTCTGGAAATCGTCAGAAGCAACACGGAAAAGAGTGGCAAAGGAGTGCGAGGGGTGCCTTTTCTTTGGATATGTTGAGAACAGCTTGTTATACGATTTTAAGCCAGAGGTGATGGCGCATTACGAGTGGATGTGATAATCCTCCGCCATCTCTTCCTAATTCTCACCCCTATTCTGATTTCATGTACTCTCGCAGGAGAACTGTGGCATAGCAACCTTTCGGCAGGAAAAACTCAGAAGCCACGCACAACCCGCCACTCATCTCACCATCTACATCACATACCCCGCCACCCACCACCTCAAAAACCGGATCCGCATCAATCGCAATCGCCCGGTGTCCGCCTCTCGAAGCAATCTCTGGCATCTCCGCGATCTCAAAACTGCGGGTCAATTCAGGGATCTCGATCTTAAGGTCTGAGATTACGGTCTGTTCTATCTCGCTTGTGAGTGTGGATGCATGCCCGATCAGCGAATGGGTCACCCATGCGCGCTTCCTGCGGACAAGGTTGTTGATACCATCAATGGTTACCGGCGTCACAATCTCGGTCTTTGAAGCATCAGGCAAGCCATTTTTGCCTCTGAAGCATACAACATCGCCTTCAATCGCCTGATTCAATGGGATACTTTCTTTTATGCGATAGCTCAGGATTTTATTGAATATAAATGACTGATGTGCGTGCACAAACATCATTGCGAGATTTTTTGGAAGCGTTCGGAACGCACCGATATAGTCATCAGGATATTTGACCAGGTGGTTCAGCATCGCAAGTTCGTAACGCAAACGATCCGGAAAACTGTTTAATGCTGCTTTAAAATCACAATCGTCACCCGCACTCCACGCATCCCAGAGATGCATGCGGATTTCGGATGATCGCTCACCCGGAAACGGCTTTGCAATGTATGCCATAGCAGCACCCTCGAAATCACCTGAAACGATCAGTCTACCAACCTCATGCGTGATCGGTCGGATCGTCCCGAACCGCTGCGTGCCATAGAAATTCGGCATGCCTCCAGCGATCCCAAGTTCGCGAGATATGCCATCGAGGCGTTTTACAACTTTGTCCCTGCCGCCGCATTTTCCATCGATGTCACGTGTGACAATCCTGAATTTATTGCCCTGAAGGTCGCCAAGGCTTATTTTTTTGTTTGATCGCCCGATGATCTCAAGCTTGACATCCGGTATATGGACGTCCGAAATTTCCAACTCTATCGTGCGGTCAGGGTCCCAGATGCCGATTCTCTGGCTGGTGACTGCTCGTTTGTCCTTGGTGCCAGCCCATCCGAACCGGGTTCTGCTGACCCTAAAACGCCTTGACAGGTCCCTGATCAGGTGGTTGGTGTCCCAGTTCTTTTTTGTGAGCTTTACGATGAGATACTGCCCACTTCTGCTTTCTCTCGGGTCGTGATCCCAGACTTCGGTGACCTGGAAGTCCTCGGCATCCCTGCGGATCGTGCCGCCTATGCCGCTTGTTTGTGCGAGGTATGTATCGATTCCGAGGAGAGTCTCAATTGAGGTTATTATTATTCGCTCCTTTTGATTGACTGCAATCAGCAGTTACAGGCGCCTGCACTGTGGCAGCCAGCTCACACGCAATCTTCGCATTCATCAGCAGGTCATCAACCGTGCTTATCAGCGTTCCGAGCCTCGGCGCCGACATCTCAACGACCAGCGACGCACCTGTGCTATGCATCGTCATATTCCGCAGATTGTCCGGAGCAAGCGCATCCTCGATCACCGATGCATCCGGACATACAATGGTGATAACTCCCTGATAGTTATCTTTCACCACGGCACATCCTTTGTTCCGAGTTTATATCCGATTATGTTGGTGATTCTGTGCATAATCGGAGTAATAATGAGTATAGTTATCACAATCCAGATAGTAAAGTTCGAAACGAACCATTCTCGCTCAATGAGGAACGTCAATAACCATGCGCCCGCCACAAAGTCAAGCTGGTCTGCGATCGGGAACGGCGCCCCGCGCTTAAGCCCGATTCTCCGTTTCACAAAGCTCATTCCGAGATCTCCAAGCAACGATCCGATCGAGAGGCAGAAGATGGCTTTCAGGGTGAACAATGGAAAAAACGAATAATGCGGTGCAGCCCACATCTGGATCAACCCGATTGCGATACCTGCTGCACTTCCGGCAAGGAAACCGATGTAGGTCTTCCCGTCACCGAGTATTCGCCTTCCATCGGCGGAGTTCCTGCCGAAATCAATAGGGAGACCGCGCCCGAATACCGCTGCGCATGGGTTTGGCAGGTATGCCGGCAGCATCAGCCAGAATGCAATAATGATCGTGTCAAACACGATAGTGGTGTTGGTTGCAGGCTCATATTAATGATCCGGTTATCGCTATTTTACTGCCGCCTGTGGCAGGTCATCCTTTCCGCAGCCTCTTAATCTCCCGCAGCCTTCGTACCACGACCTCCCCGAGAAAGATCACCATCGCCGCAAGCAGAAACGGCAGTCGCTTCTCCTCTGGCTCCTCCACCGTGCGCGTTGAGCGCTCTTTCAGGTGCGCAATCAGCGACTCAATATCATCCTCTGCATAAACCCCGCCACCCCCACCAAACATCTCTATCGTGCTCTTCAGATCTTCTGAGAACCCGACGTCCCTGAATTCCATAGGATAGTTCACAGCGATCACGTATCCGGAAATATCCAGAAACCCTTGTGAATCAGCCGTGATCGATGCCTGATATTGGTCTTCATCGACCTGTGAGAGTTCAAGTTTCGTTCCATCGAGAGTTATGCTTGGAACTGTCTCTGATCTGATATTGATGATTGCATCGTCGCCAAGATGGATATCATCGGCAGATATCACAATATCATCATTTCTTCTCGGGTCTCCGACCGCCCAGTTAACCATCCTCGAGATCAGGAGCGCATTCTCGCCGCTATAGAGCGTGCCAGACCACCCCGCACCGTCATCGGTGCTGAGCGCGACCACGTGCCCCATGCCAAACCGCCAAGAGGTCACAATCGGCTTTCCCGCCCCGGTCGTGACAAGCGTCTGCGCACCGGTCTTTGGGGTGACCTTGTTGTAACCGGTAAGCGAGCCTGACAATTCGAGATTCTCGCTAATAAAATGATTCGGATTCAGAACAATGATTGAAAAATCACCCTTTGTCGTATCATCCGGCTCTTCCGGCTTCTCTCCAAAGATAACATTCAGCCGCTCGGATTCTGCCGGTTTGTAGTAAATTCCTCCGCCCGCTGATGCCAGTGCCCGCATAAAATCCTCATCTGTTGTCTCGCCAACGCCGACCGCGTAGGTGGTGATGCCAGCATCAACCATGCTTCTGGCAAGACCAAGACACACGTCCTTGTTGCTTGTTTTCCCATCAGAGATGATGATCACGCTCTTTGCACCCGTGTATCCATCAAGCATTGCAGAAGCGGCATTTTGTGCAGTGTCTATATAAGTGGTTCCACCATGAGTCAATCTTGTGATCTTTTCCTCGATTGTACTCTTATACAGACCTCTTGTCAGTGGAGACACAATGTGTGCCTTGTTAGTGAATGCTATGGCGCCGATGTGGTCGTTTATATTAATCCCTCGCAGTATGTTGATTGCAAGTGCCTTCTCCATACTAAGCGCCGTATTATCGCCATAAGCCGTACCAACACTCCCAGAAATATCGATAACAATCACTACACCAACGTTTGACCCCTCCCCGGCACTTTCCTTTGATTTCACTGGAAGCAGCGTCTCAAACCCAAGCGGTGAGTTATAATAGCCACCCGTATCATACGCCCGGTCGCCCCCAACAACCACGAGTCCACCGCCGTTTCGGATATATGCACCCAGCCGCTCGATTTCACCCCTGTCAAGGTCGTTTGCATGGATATTATCGAGCACCACGGCAAGTTGCTGGGCAGGATCAAGTGATGTCGCCGAACTGATGGTTGTTGTATCATATAGTTCGGAAAGCGTCTGAGATAGCGGAGAACTGCGGTCACACACCGATAGAACCGTTGGTTTCGGGACCACATAGACTGATTTGTAGAATACGTTGTTGATCTTTCTAATATCCTCGCTTTTGGTCACGATTTCCGATTTTATGGTGTGTGAGCCAAGTTCTGTGAAGGTATGTGCGATCGATGTGCTCTTTTTCCGTTCAGTCTGACGAACCTCCTGCTCGTCCACTTTGTTGTCATCAATCCACACCGAGAGTGTGTATTCTGAGTCCACCCCGTCGCTTGCTGCCTGCCGCACCGTAACGGCAAGCGATTGCTCGCTTTCCACGATCACGTCCTTTCCGCCGGATATTTCGACGCTGAGGTCACTTTGCTCGGGCTCCATTTGGATGGCGCAGACCGTGGTATTGACCGCTCGTGCAAAAGCGATGGTGTCAGCCAGATCAAGCCCGTGATTGTTGTTTCCATCGCTCACGAGCAGAATATTGTCGTTTCCGCGGGAAAACTCGGTGACTGCATCCCCGATCGCAGTCCTGCTTCCAGTGATCTGGCGGATCTCGGTCGGGGTGTGGCTTTGGAGTCGTTCATACACCCGCAACCCGGTATCGTTGTCAAATAGCGCCATGCTGTCAGTGTGATCATCGATAACTGTGATGCTCGGCGTTTCATCGAAAATGGTCTGTGATACCAGATCGCAGGGGGATGCAAGCGATATGATCAGCAGGATGAATACGGCGGCGCGGGTTACGAGTATTCCTTTCCGGTGCCCCTTGCGAATCAGGTACGCTGTTGCCACGAGTACCGGGATCGTTAGCAGGAGGATGCTTGGGTGTGCCAGATACATGAGTGCGTATCGTTTTTGTGTCCGGGAATTGTAAATGTGTTGCTGCGATGCCAGGGGATCCACAGCCATCATCCCGCGCTCCATCATCCCACCCCCATCACTACCACCTCACCAACCCCACGACCTGCACAGAACATTTATATAACATTAATCAATTAATTTTGGCTGGTAATGTCGCAGGCGAGCGGATATGTATGAACTGGCTTGTCTGACCGCGGCTTTGCCAGAGACGCACCCTTTCTGGCTACCTGGATATGGGGCGCCAAACACATACAAAACAAAGAGGAGGTAATGATTTTGAAGGGAATAAAGTACCTGACAATCCTTGCGGTTCTTGCTCTCGTTCTGGCATCGGGTTGTGTGACCCCGTCGGATCAGGAAGGCGCGGAGGATGCAGAATCTGAGCATGAGGCTGCAACGACAGAACAGACTGTCAAGATCGGCACGCTGCTGCCGCTCACCGGAGACCTTGCCGCTTACGGCGGACCGATGGAGGATGGAGCGCGGCTTGCGATAAAGCAGGTGAACGAGAATGGAGGCGTTCTCGGTAGTGATGTCACTCTCGTCACGATGGACTCCGGGACATCAACGACCATCGCAAACGATGCGATGAACCATCTGGCGACTATCGACAAGGTTCCGGCAGTGATCGGCGCTGCGGGAAGTGGCGTGAGTCTGGCAATAATCAACATAGCGATCAACAACAAGATCGTCCAGATATCCCCATCCAACACCGGACCTGACTTCACGACGTACGAGGATGATGGATTCTACTGGAGAACCGTCCCGTCAGACGCACTGCAGGGCAAAGCAATGGCGAAACTTGCGAATGACAGTGGATACGTCACCGCAAGCACGATTGTCATCAACAACGATTATGGAGTAGGATTTGAAGCGATTTTCAAGGAAGAGTTCGAAAAACTCGGTGGAACAGTCGTTGACCGTGTTAAATACGAATCAACCGCAGCAACGTTCGATTCAGAGGTTGACAAGGCATCTACGAGCGATCCGGACGTTATCGTTATTGTTGGCTACCCTGACACTGGAAGCATAATCCTCAAAGCAGCGTACGAGAAAGGCGCTATGGACGCGAGCAACTGGCTGCTTTCAGAGGGTATGCGCACCGATGAACTGGCTGAGAAGGTTGGGAAGGACACCGAAGGCAACTACATCGTGGCAGGTTTCACAGGGACGACACCAGACCCGCGGGCTGCAGGTCCTGCGTATAATGTCTTTGCAACGACTTATGAGGCAGAATTTGGGAGAGAACCTTCCACATTCAGCTCGAACACTTATGATGCGGCTGCGATAATCGCTCTTGCGATCGAGAAAGCAGGGAGCGCAGACGGAACCACAATTCGGGATACGATACCGGTCGTTGCAAACGCGCCCGGCGAGGAGGTTTCTGACATCGGAACGGCGCTTGCACTGATCAGGAATGGAACAGAGATTAACTATCAGGGCGCATCAGGAGAGATCACCTTTGACAGTGTCGGCGATGTCTTCGGCGAATACTGCACGTGGCAGATAACAGACGACGGAAACGTCACGCTGGGCGAAACGATACCAATTGAGTAACCGCCCGCCCGGCGGTTTTATTTTTTTTTATCTACGAAAATGTATACCACCAACCCCCACCCGGAAGTGGTGACATACTTTTTCGTAAATGGAACTGATGTGCAGAGTGACTGGACGTTATAGGATATATATCATGAAAAACATCGCATGGATGCTCGAAAGCGCGGGAATCCCGACAAAACCATCTGATAACATCATGCGGGAGATCTGGCACAAAGCCCTGTATAATATCGCATTAAACCCGTTATCCACCATATTTAAGGTAACGTACGGCGAGATTGCCGATAATCCACATACCAGATGGCTCGCAGGAGAGATGATCTCAGAAGCTTTCGTGGTGGCGGAAGCCGCTGGCATGGACCTGGGCATGAACGCTCC
>JAYEGZ010000243.1:0-8628 GCA_034659315.1 Methanobacteriota archaeon | reverse complement strand
CCATATTTAAGGTAACGTACGGCGAGATTGCCGATAATCCACATACCAGATGGCTCGCAGGAGAGATGATCTCAGAAGCTTTCGTGGTGGCGGAAGCCGCTGGCATGGACCTGGGCATGAACGCTCCTGATGAGTATATGCAGGTATTGTGGAGCCAGTTGCTTCCCCCAACAAGGGATCACAGATCATCCATGCTGCAGGACATCGTTCGCGGGAAAGTTACCGAGATAGACTACATAAACGGAAAAGTGGCGGAGCTGGGCGTGGAATGTGGAATCAAGACGCCGTATAACAACGCCGTTGTCAGGATGGTTAAGGCAAAGGAGGTTTTCGGACCCGCATGACGCAGACCAGTACTAATCAGGATATAGAAGCTATCGAGTTTGAAGAGGAAGTGAAACAGATAAAATCGCCCCGGCGCCCTCACGACATGGTATTTGTGGGCGACTCGCTGTTAAGGGCAGTGCTCTGCAAGGGCGAGGGTAAGTGGTATGTTCATGACTACGATGAGTTCTTCCTCAATTACAAGGGCGTTGTAGCAATCGAGTCGGACACGTCCACGATCATGCTGAAACCGGGCACAGGCGTTCTGGTGCCAGCAGGAGTCAGGCACCGGACAAACTGCCGGGAACCTGCGCCTGCGGTATTCCTCGTCTTCAGGCACAAGGAGACTGTTTGTATGCTGACATAGACCGGGTTCATTCATATACCAATCTCAAGCCCACACCCACCTCTCGTAGGTCCACAACTTGAGATAGCATAATCTTTGAATTCAAGTCAGTGCAGTGGGCGGCATGTACCGTTTCCGGTTGTAATTCCTTCATGTACTCAAGCGTTCCTTGTAGTTGTTCGTAAGAGGGCTTAAGCAGGTGAAATCCCCCAATTATGTCAACCACTCGATCATCGCCGCAGACTTTCTTTGCATATTCAACGATGTTGCAGATCCCTGCATGTGAACAACCCGTAACGATCGTAAGCCCTTTGGGTGATGTGTGAACCAGAGCGGAATCGTCGAGTACATAATCGTCTTCTTCAGTTCCATCTCGCAAGATTTTCCCAATCGGCGCCATCGCTTCAAAATCATTCGTTCTTTCGATCTCCCCGAGAAAAACCAGGTTATCAGTTAGCCACAGGGGTTCTTTGCTTAATTGCATATTGAAGTGGCAGCATAACTTATCTTCTGAGATTAAAGAGCCGATCTCCGGGATGCCGTCAACTGTTCTGGTTAAAAATGCAGAAGGATGGGCTACAAGAGTTGGATTATCACAATTTACCTTTTCCATTCTTGTTTCGGTATAGAGTTTGATCAGATGATAAAGACCCCATGTGTGGTCAAGATGCCCGTGAGAGAGTACTATACTGTCGATGTCCAGCAGGTGAATGCCCATCTTTTCCGCGTTTCTTATGAGCACGTCCGAATATCCCACATCAAACAGGACCCTGGTGCCCCCGTCTCGAAGGTGATAAGATACTCCCGGCTCACCCTGAAAGTAACGATCTATCAGGGTACTATTATCCACAATAACTCTTAATTCCAGCATTATGCCATTTCATCATCTAATAAGCCCACAACTCTATTATCAGTCGTACAACAGACGGGTCTCTTCATCTGCAAGTGTCGGTTGGATGATCTCAGTCCATCGCGGAGAGTTCCACGTCCCGAGTGCCGTATGCGTCTCATAGTAGTTCTGGGGTATTGGATGCGTCCCGATCACGACATCAATCCCATACTTTGCCCGGATAAAGTCACGGAAACGGGTCACGCGAGAGCATGGCGGATATCCGACGACAAGCCCGGTGGCAAGGTGTATCACATCCACCCCATTCTTCTCCATCTCCTCCGGAGCATATTCAATATTTCCACCAGGGCACCCACCACACGCAGTATACCCGACCAGTTTCACCTCTTTGTCATCATAAATGCTAAATGCACCCTCCCGGTTGTTAAGCGCCCTCAGGCACTTGCCTCCGGCACACACGCGGTAGCGGTCACATATAATAATTCCAATCCGGATTTCATCGCTCATTTTACGTAACTCCGCAACTTTTAGTTTTTGATTGTGGGCTTGGATTATGGGTGGCAAATGCGTATTAGACGCAGATGATCTTTCACCCAAATACCCTAACATGATCACTTCATTTTTTTCTTCGCTTTTGCAAGTTTCTTCTTTGCGTCACCGCTTCCGGACGCAGCCTGTTGTTCAAGTTCTTCCAGCATCGCCCTCTTCTTAGAGCTCCTCCGTACCATATCCTTCTTAGACATTGCCATGGGAAGTACGTTTTGAATTACACCGTACTTAAATGATTTCAGAAAAATTACGTGTTTAACTAAATGGAAAGGCTCAACACAATCGCGCACAGTTGTGAAATTCCGGTAATGCACCAATCCAGAATAGTTAATGGTACATGTTTGTCCGCTCCACCTGATCTCCATCATTGCGCCTGTGTAAAAAGAGAAGAAACAAATCATCAATCAGAAAACATAAGAGTCAGAACCCGAGCACCAGCTAAATCAACCGTCCCGCGAACCGAAGTAATTATGTGATGCCGAATCATAACCGATATCAATAAACACGAGGTAATAATTTGATATCAATCGGAGAAGCTCTAATCGGCGAGGCGCCAGAACTCGCACACGTTGACCTGATGATCGGGAACAAAGACGGTCCGGTCGGGCAGGCGTTCGCAACCGGGATGACCCAGATGTCAGAAGGGCACACGCCCCTGCTCTCAGTCATCCGCCCGAATCTGCTCACAAAACCGGCAACCTTGATCGTGCCAAAGGTGACTGTGAAGAATATGGATCAGGCTGCGCTCATCTTTGGTCCTGCGCAGGCTGCTGTTGCAAAGGCGATCGCGGATGCGGTCGAGGCGGGAATCGTCCCGAAAGAACAGACAGAAGAACTTGTGATCGTTGCAAGCGTCTTCATTCACCCGCAAGCTGCGGATTACAATCGGATATATCGGTATAACTACGGAGCAACGAAACTGGCACTCGAACGTGCGATGAGCGGGTTTCCGGGGATCGATACGGTGCTCAAAGAGAAGGATCGTGGCACACATGCAATTATGGGCTTCAAGGTTTCACGTTTGTGGGATCCACCATATCTCCAGGTCGCTCTCGACAATCCGAACATCGATCAGATACAGGGGGTCATAAAGTCGCTGCCGGACAGTGATCACCTAATCCTTGAGGCAGGCACCCCGCTAATCAAGCGATACGGTGTTGATGTGATCTCAAAGCTCCGGGAGGTTGCGCCAAATGCGTTCATCGTCGCTGACTTAAAGACGCTTGACACCGGCAATCTCGAGGCGCGCATGGTTGCTGATGCGACCGCCGACGCGGTTGTGGTATCTGCGCTTGCGCCGACATCAACAATCGACAAGGTGATTGAGGAAGCGCACAAGACCGGGATCTATGCAGTGATAGACACCCTGAATCTGCCCGACCCGATGCCGATGCTAAGAAAGCTGAACGTACTTCCTGATGTTGTGGAACTGCACCGCGCAATCGATGTCGAAGAGACTGAATACCAGTGGGGCAGCATCCCTGAGATCAAGGCTCTTGCAGAGAAACAGTCTAAGAACATGTTGATCGCGGTTGCAGGCGGCGTCCGAGTGGATAATATTGGCGAGGCGCTGGGTGCGGGAGCCGATATTCTTGTGGTCGGGCGTGCGATCACAAATGCGAAGGACGTGTACCAGACCGCTGAGATGTTCATAGAAGGGCTTGCAAAAGATGAGACGGACCAGTTCAGGGTGATGACCGACTTCTGAACTCCGATATCTGGCACTGAGAAAATGGCTGAATATACTGTCATGTCGTACAACATCGAGCACATGAACCGGATGTTTCAGAATGACGTTATCAAGCCAGAGGAGGAGACGCGGGCACAGAAGATCGCATCGGTGATTGGGTCGGTAAATCCGCATGTGCTCGGGATATGCGAGGCTGCAAACGCCCCTGAGGAGCACAGCTTCTTCATCGAGAATTATCTGCCCGGCTACCAGCTTGCCTGCGGGGTCAGCCGGGGCGGGCAGAACCTTGTCTTCTATTACCGGGAGCCATTTCGTCTCGTTGCCGTTGATGATGCGTTCTCGTTTTATGAGCCGTGGGAAGCTGATATCGAGAACGACGGCTTGAAAGAGGTGCATAAATGGGAACGAAAGCCTCTTGAGGTGGTATTCGAGATCGGCGCCGGCGGTCCCCGGATCAGGTTCATCATGGTACATGCAAAGTCCAAAGGGGTCTTTTCATTGGTGGATCTGTACAATTTCCAGAAGATCTCGCTTGCAAACCGAAAACGCCTTCTCGGACAGGCGATCAAGCTCAGGGAGCGTCTGGACCAACTGACTCTGGAACCTGACCCGGTTCCGGTCATGGTGATGGGCGATATGAACGATGGTCCAGGAATGGATCCGTTCGAGATGATGCTTGGGAGGAGCTTTGTTGAGACAGTCATGGGATCGGTCTATGATCCTGGCAGGATATTTCACAACACGCTGTGGTGGATGTCAAAGGACTCAGATCTGAAGGAGAAGCTGTGGACTGTTGATTTCCCAGATCCAATCGTGAAACATTCGATGGGATACCGGCACCGCGTCTGGCTCGATCATATCCTTGTCTCGCAGGATATGCTGCAACCGGATAGTTCTGTCAGGTATGTCACGAACTCAGGGATGATCGCATCCGGCAGCAGGGATGCATGGAAGGCGTCCGATCATTTCGCGGTTCATTGCAAAATCGAGGCTGACTAAGGGAACTCACAGCGTATCAGTGCTCTCTGACACTTATCTCCGGCATGTGCGAACGCGTCACTCAACCGCCGCGTAATAATATTCCCCGCTTGCTTTCTGTTCCCGGTCCAGCCGCGATCCTTGTTCATTGATCCTTGGTCGTTTTGTCTCCTCGTCGCGTCTGAACGTGATGTTTAAATTTGAAAGGAACCGGTTCATCCCCTCGCGCAGGTCAAAAGGTCCGAAGACCTCGCCGTGCACGGCAGGCTCCCCTTCAAAGACCAGCAGCCGATCGCTTAGAAGATCAACCATGTAAATGTCGTGATCGATTACGATCGCGGTCACATGCCTGTTCTCAGCAAACCGCCTGATCGCGGTACACGCAGAGACTCGCTGCTCGACATCGAGGTGCGCGGACGGCTCATCCAGGATGTACAGATCCGCATCCCTTGAGAGACATGCGGCTATTGCGACCCGCTGGAGCTCGCCGCCGCTTAGGTCGGATATCTCTCGCTCCATCAAGTATTTAAGCTGGAGCGGACCTGTGATCTCGGTCTCGTAATAACTGGTATCGACATTGCGCGTGATGATTCTGAGGAAATCGTGGACACGGAGATCAGAATCCGGTTTTATGTACTGCGGCTTGTACGAAATCTTGATATCGGCGGATATCTCCCCGGTTGTCGGCGTAGTCACTCCGGCGAGCAGTTTTGCAAACGTACTCTTACCGATCCCGTTTGGACCTGCTGCGCCGACGACCTCGCCGACGCGCATCTTGCCACCAGCCACGTCAAGCGAAAACACGTCATACGCTTTCGTAAATCCTGAAAACTCGAAGAGTATTGGAATATTCTTCGCCGATCTCGGCGCATGCACCTCAAAATCGATCGCAGTTGGTCTAATCCGCACGTTCTCCTCTGGCAGAAACCCGCGCAGATACTGGTTGATCGCCTGCCGCACGCCTTTCGGGTGCGTGATCACGCCAAACCCGCCCGGTTCGCCGTACCCGACATGCACGACATCAGCGAGCATATCAAGGATTGCAAGATCGTGCTCAACGACCATCACGGCGCTGTGCGCTGCAAGCTCTCTGATCATGGCCGCCGCGCGGATACGCTGGTAAATATCAAGATATGGGCTTATCTCGTCAAAGAAATAGAAATCGGCATCCCTGGCTGCGCACGCCGCGATTGCGATGCGCTGGAGCTCGCCGCCGCTAAGATCTCCTAAATCACGGTGCAAGATATGTTTGATATCAAGTTTTGAGATCAGGTTGTCGAGTTCCCCACGTTCGTCCACTCTTTCAAGCAATTCTGATACATCACCGCTAAACGCTCCGGGAATCCGATCCACATACTGTGGTTTCTGAGATAATTTGATTTCGTTCCGCGATATTTTTATCAGATAATCATGAAGCGAAGAGCCGGCATAATACTTGAAAATATCATCCCAATCAGCATCAACTCCAAGATTTGGCTTCAGATTTCCTGATAAGATCTGGACCGCAGTTGTTTTACCGATCCCATTTGGACCGAGTATTCCGACCACCTTGCCCTGTTGCGGTATCGGCATGCCGTATAACACAAAACCATTGGTCCCATATCTGTGCGATGGCTCTGTTAAGGATTCCGGTAGCGATATAATCTTAATAGACCCAAATGGACACTTTTTGATGCATATACCACATCCTATGCAGAGTTCTTCCGAAATGACCGGTTTCTTCCCCTCCATTTTGATGGTCTCGTCACCTGTCCGCACACGCGGGCAGTATTTGATGCACTCAAGCGAGCACATTCCCGGCTGGCACCGGTCCTGATCCAGTATTGCGATTCTCATGGATATGCAACGTCTACATCTGAATCAGTAACAATATGTACCTAACCCCTGTGACCGACATGATGTCTGGACGTGCCTGCTTGCACTAACAAGTACAAACGCCCTTCGCCGCGATAAACTCTCGCACCAGCCGTGCGCCAAGCATCGCACTTTCCCCCCGGTCGTAGCCCGGGTTTACCTCGACAATGTCAAAACCGCAGGTATACTGCGCAGCAAGCCGTATTGCAGCACGCACGTCCCGCGGGCTTAACCCAAACGGCTCAGGGTTACCAACACCGGGCGCATACGCGGGATCGATTACATCGGTATCGATGGACAGGTAAATCCGCTCGCATCCGCGACCAGACAGTGCGTCGAGCGCTTCACGGATTACAGATTCTATCCCGGCGTCGTCCACTGTGTCAGCAGAGTGCCATAAAATCTCCCTTTCCTTTGCGTAGGCGTATTCCTCTGCCGAACCGCTCCGCACGCCGATCAGAACGCAGTTAGCGGTCAGGTCGTCGATGATGTTTCTTGAAACACATGCATGTGACTGTCTGGCCCCAAGATATTCATCGCGCAGATCGAGGTGTGCATCAAGAACGATCACTCCAAAATCAGGGGTGGAATTATCAAACGCCTCTGTAAAAGCCTTGACACAACCATATGTTAGCGTGTGCTCACCGCCAAGTGCAATCGGAACCTTGCCATCCCGTAGAATCCTTGCAGCGACATCGTGAACCGCATGAAGCATGTCGCCGGTGTGGGTATCGAGATCGAGATCACCAAGGTCATGGACACAGAGATCGGTCAGATCGACATTAAAAAAATCGTTGTACGTCTCAAAGTTGTAACTTGCCTTTCTTATCACATCCGGCGCCTCGCTGCTGCCGTACCGGAAGGACGAAGTTGCATCGAAAGGCACGCCGAATATCACAAAATCGGCATCTTCGTAACCGGATGTTGCATCAGCGAAGACGCGCTCTCTGAACATTATAGTATATTACGCATTAGATATCGCAAATTATCTCATATCAAGCCGCATCTTGCCCATTGCGGTGATGTAGGTGATATCGTTTCCCTCAGCAACACGATCACGGAACTCTTCAGGGATTGAGAGCTCAAATGTAGTGTACTCAGTCATATCCATCAACTGTGCAATATTGCCTGTAATCGAGAGGACCTGTGCAGTCTTGCGCTCGACGATCGGCACGAATATCTTGGCTGATACGGGCTGCACGATTGATCGCTTCTGACCGTCAAAAAGCCCGATGGTATCGACCCGCGCTTTGGCGGATCCATGCTTTCCTGGCTTTGATTTTGAAATACCCTTAATCGCACATACTTCATCATCAATAATCACATATCTACCTTCTCTGAGATTCCGAACTTCGGTCTGTTCCTTCATGGTACGTCTCCTTATGTCATGGTTAGCAGTGATCATAAATCCGCGGCGGTGTACTTAAAATTATGCCGCCAAAATGCCTGGAATGTAATATAAGAATGGGCATATACCATAACATGGTGGCAATACCATCCTGCCTGCTAATGATATGTTCACTTCAGCACCTTCCCTGTTTCGATATGCCAGAGATATAAATCCAGTTCTGCCAGATTCATGTCTGCTTCTGCCGCAATTTTCCTGAGCAACTCTTCAATTTCCATATACTTCGTTTTTGTGAGTGTTTTTGGCTTTTCGATAAGACCACACCTCACCAAAAGATCGATTATGTGAAAATCCACAATCGCTGAATTTTTGTAGCCGATATTCCGGAGAAAATGGCTCGCTTCTTTGTAGCCAATCCCTTTCACATTCTTGACCAGCCACTCTCTTGATTCATATTCGTCGCCAAAAGACTCAACAGTCTCTTTTAACGAATCTTTGTACCTTCTTGCCTCCACAATATATTTTGCTCGGATGTTTGGGTAGCGATAACCAAGTTCTTTCAGTTTACCTGCTAATTGCAGCTCAGAAAGAGTTAAAAATCCATCCCCAATAGTTTCTTGAATTTTTATACTTTTTTCTGCGGCAAAATTGGCGGTCAGGATGCAGAAACAGAGCTCCTTAAAAATTTC
>JAYEGZ010000242.1:0-22101 GCA_034659315.1 Methanobacteriota archaeon | reverse complement strand
TGCAGCAGAGAAGGGCATCTCGACCACCCGATACGTGCTGTGAGGATATGCTATATAACATTTGCACAAATGATATATTTAGGAGCGATTTACCTATGGTTGACACCAGAATCTATATAGATTATGTGATTACTGGCTACGGATCCATTGCTACTACAGAGCGCAATCATCTTCGCTCAGGAAATATGTGTACTGCTGATGCAGGGAAACTCAGGTGCACTCTTGTGCCGATCTCGAGTTTATACGGGAGTGGGTGCATATATGCAGTAAGCGTCAGGTGCGGATCAATCTCAACAAATACAAGATCAGCATGTCCGCGTGAGGAAATGGCGGCGATGTCGCCCACAAGATGATTCGCGTAGCCGTTCTTGGGATCAACTGAGGTAAACACATCTCTGGTTGGCAGGACAAATTCGACTTCACGAGGATGGCTAATATTTGTTTTCGATCTTAGAACCGTATCAGCAACAGTAACAATGGTATGTTCACCTTTTGTTTCAGCATAACCTTTAAGAACATTCCCCACTCGCAAAAATCTTGCAATATCAGCATCAATCGGCTGATTGAACACTTCGGCGGGAGTGCCTGCCTGAATAAGCCGACCAGCACGAAGTATACCTATTCGGTCTGCGACAATTCTGGTCTCTTCGAAATTGTGGCTCACATGGATCGTGGTTACGCCCATTTCAAGGTGGATACGTCGCAGTTCCATACAGATTATGCTACGGGTCTCTTCATCCAGTGCACTTACAGGTTCATCGAGTAGTAGTAAGCGAGGTTGTGTTATGAGTGCACGTGCCAGTGCTACCTTCTGCTGTTCTCCTCCGGAAAGCCCATCGATCGAGCGCCCGAGAAGGTGCTTGATGCCAAGAAGCTCTACGATGTTTTCGAGACGGCTTTCAATCTCGCTTGCAGGCGTATGGTTTACATGCATTCCAAACAGGATGTTATTTCGGACCGATTTAGTTGGGAAGAGTGCATAATCCTGTGGAACGTAACCGATACCGCGTTCTCTGGGCTCGGCGTACGTTAGATCCTTGCCCGCGATCTCGATTGTACCGCCTGAAACACGGTTTAGTCCACACAGACATTCCAGGAAGATCGATTTGCCCGAACCTGGCTTACCCAGTAGAACAAAGTATTCCCCATCCGCGATATCAAGGGATATGTTGTTTAACGAAAAATTACCGATGTTGTAGGTAATGTTGCGTACTCGTATCATCTCACTCACCAAAATTCAATTCTCGAACCAAGAAGACGGATTCCAACGAGTGCAATTGTGGCTATTGCGATCATAATCACGGAGACTGCGAGTGCTACCTCGATATTTCCTATGGATTGCTCCAGATAAATCGTGGTGGGCAATACCTCTGTTCGCATACGTACCGCACCCACAAAGACCATCAGGGGACCAAAAATTCCAAATGCTCGTGCCCAAACAAGAATAGCTCCAGCTATTATGCCATTGCGTGCCATTGGTAACGAAATTCGTGAAAAAGCACCCCATTGGGTACAACCCAGCGTCAAAGCAACATGCTCAAGACGAGCGTCAATTCCATTAAATGCGGTCTCGATTGTGCGGATTCCAAACGATACCGAGGTTAAAAACTGGCATAACACGATACCAACTGGTTGGTAAACAAAGTTCACTCCATTATCTTCCAGCCATGCTCCAGGTCCTATCCGAAAAAAGATCAGCAATGAAAGACCAATGATTAACGGGGGAAATACGATAGGAATGTCCACAATTGAATCGACGAGAGCATGACCAAAAAACCGATAACGGCTAAGTGCATAACCAATCGGGATTGCAAAAAACATACCGATAATAACTGTGGTTATGGATGTTACCATGCTGAGTTTTGCGGCAGTCCAGATAGGAGTGGAACGCAACACCTCATAAAAAGATTCGTTCTCTGCATATATAATGTCGAAGACTATGAGGAGCACTATAAAGGCGACAAAGAGAAATAGGAAGAAGACGACCCATACGCTAAAAAGATGGCTCTTTAAGCCGCGGACAGGCGTTTTATTGCCACCCCGATTCATTCTGGTGCCTCTGTTGAATAGTGATATTTTCGGAAGATTTGCTGCCCTCTCTCTGACGTGATGAAGTCTACAAACTCCTGAGCAAGTTCATAATCTTCGGAGCAGGCGAGCAAGGCTATGGCGACTGTTGAAACGACATTATTATCCCCCGGAATCTCAACTATATCGGCTGAATCTGCGAATTGGTGGGCGGTTCCATCCCAGACGATTGCAGCATCGATTTTTCCTACCTTGATCTGTATTCCAAGCTCATTTACTGTTAAGGCGCTGAAAACAATGTTCTTGTTCACATCTTCTATCTTGATGCCGTTCTCTTCAAAGATCTTGACCGCATTTCTGCCCACCGGTATGGCTTCGGGATTGCCAAGCCCCAACTTTATTCCAGGTTTTACCAAGTCTTCAATGCCTTTGATCCCTTTGGGATTACCCTTCTTTACAAGAATCACGGGAATATTGTAGCAGACTTCGTGCCGGGATATGACAAGCCCGCCAGCCTCGGCAAGGTCTATGTAGGATACGTCACCCGGTATGAACAGATCCCCTTTCTTCGTCAACTGTATCTGGTTCAGGATACCACCTGATCCTGCATAGTTGCAATCAACATCCACCCCGTATTCCAGAGAGAATGTCTCAGCAACCTCACTTACAGGAGGGCGTAAACCTGCCCCGGAGTGAATAAATAGGCTTTTCTTCTCTTCCCCGCTACTGTTGGATGCCGATTTTGTATAGCCGAATTTCTTGAATATTGCCTCTCCGTTCTTCTCCGTAAACTTCAGGAATTCCTCAACAAGCTCGGGATGCTCTGAGTAACCAAGCCCGATAACCCCAACTTCTATCACCTGATCATATTCATAAGGCGTATGAACGATCTCAAATTTCCCAAGCCAGTTATGAGCAACACCATTCCATATCACGCCAGTATCACGCCCTCCAACGTCTATTGCGGTCGCAACCTGAGCATGAGTTCTGAAGAATGCATTGCCTGTATTCTTTTCTACATCCTCCCAGATACCTTTCTTCTCGAGAAGATCTTTAAGCATCTCGCCACATGTAGAATATTCCGGGTTTGGTAAAGCCACTTTCAAGCCAGGTATGGCAAGGTCTTCGATCCTCTTTATACCTGGTGAATTGCCTTTCTTCACAACCAGAACAGGGCTGATATACCCCACATGAACCCATCCCACAGAGGCATTGGCGTTCTCTGTGTATCTCATATATGGGGTATGGGCTATGTAGATGTCACCAACGTCATGCGCCCTGACATGCGGGAGATGGTCTTCGCATCCGCCAAAAGCGATCTCAACACGCACCCCGGTTCCCTCCTCAAATGCCATGGCAAGCTCTTCGGCAGGGTCTCTGAAAGACCCACCACACAGGACGGTTAATTGATCAGGGGATTTTTGGGATTCGGATGGGAAAAAGTATAACCCCATGCCTAATATTATTGCAGCGGCTAAAATAAGAGCCGCAAGAGCAGCCAAATATCGATATTTTTCCGTTTGCATCTGTTACCCCGCTCGCAGGATATCTGCCGGATCCTCGCGAGCAGCGATCAGTGCTGGCACCCAGCTTGCAAGTAGTGACATGCCCGGCGCTGCCACCAACACCATCGCCAGTATCCGTATATCGAATATCGATGTGATCGTTCCGGATTCTGGTCCGGTACCATGAGCTATGGCTACAGAAAAACCGATGAGATATCCCAGAGTCGCTCCGATAACTCCGAGAAGGAGAGCCTTTGCCAGAAAGAGATTAAGAATCTGACGTGACCTGTAACCGAGCGTGCGCAGTACGGCAATCTCAATTTTCCGCTCGCGGACGTTGTTCAGGGTTAAGACACCAATCAGCGCCATACTGACTATGGCGACGAACGGGATCAGCAAAGAAGCAAACGACTCTATTTCACCACGGAGTTTCGAGCGATGCGCAAGTTCCCTGGCTAAAGAAGATTTTGCTATGGCTTTTGCGTTGCTGCGTGCCTCCCATCTGGTCAAAGCCCGGTTCTCAAGGAGAATTGCCTGTGTGCTGGGCAGGATCTCTTCAATGTTGCGTTTCAAGCCAGGTGGGTCATAACCTTCGCAGAGGCACTGGAGCAACCTGATCCCACTGATGCTGCCTTCCAGACCCAGCAGGTGTTGCGCCTGCCCCAAATCTATCCATGCGGTGATGTCATCTATCGTTCCACGTCTTGAGTGGCACTTATCCACTTCAAAATTCTCGCCAAGCATCTCAACCGTGTCACCAACCTCCACGTTCAGGCTATCCCAGAGCTCATATCCCAGAACGATCTTGCCAGGGGCAACCCCGACCGTTGTGGGCATGGGTTTTTGTTTCTCGGGTGGCTTCCATGAAACCGGAGTCTCGCCCCTGGTTCCCACGAGCATGATTGTCCGGTTTCCCTGCTCAGTCCATCGTATCTTCTGCTCAAGGATCGGTAACAGATGATTGATCGTCACCAGATTGGATTCTGCCACTCTGTCAATGTATTCCTCGGGCATAAATTTCGATGTGTATCCTTCGGCGTAGAAATCATCCGGATTCTCACCTTCCGGTAAAATGAGCACGTTTAACCCGAGTTCCAATGCGATTTTTCGGTAATCATCTTCCATCTTTGCCATCTCGTCTTCAAGCCTCTGTTCCTTCTCTTCAAGTATAAAATCGGTCTGTATGTCATGGGCTTTGAGAACTGTCAGTTCACTGACAAGTGCGGAGGCTGCGATTACTATCGCAAGAAGACAGAGTGCAAACGTAAGCTTGCGATGAGTTGCCTCTTTTCTTACAAGATGCCAGAAGTCAGCCATTGTTATCACTCGGATGTCTGAATTTTCCCGTTCCTAAGATGGATTGTCCGGTGGGCGTACAATGCTGCCTCCTCGCTATGGGTGACCATCAGCACCGCACCTCCGGACTCTGCAAACTCTATTAAGTAATTGAGGACAATCGTAGCATTCTCTTTATCAAGATTTCCGGTGGGTTCGTCAGCAAGCAACAGCTTTGGATTGTTCAAAAGAGCACGTGCCATCGCTGTTCGCTGCTGCTCTCCGGTACTGAGTTCTGATGGTTTGTGGTCGGAGCGGGCACTCAGATTGAAACGTTCAATCAGTTCTTGCGCTCGTCCATTGACGCGTTGGTCTGGCAAAGCCCCCGCTGGAGCCAGCACGTTATCAATCACGCTCAGATACGGGATAAGATGAAACTGCTGGAAGACAAATCCGATATTGGAAGCACGGAACTGTGCACGTTCATCCGGTGTCATGCGATATGGATCTGCCCCATCGATGCTAATGCTCCCTCTGTCAGGCACCTGTAATCCACCAGCGCAGAGGAGGACGGTTGTTTTCCCGCTGCCGCTTGCCCCCTGCATCGCCACAAATTCACCTGTCTTTACATGGAACGATACATCATCCACCGCTCTTAAAACCCCGTCGGGTCCATTGTATATCTTGTCAAGATTCTCTATTTCGAGCATTGTTATCCCGCCCTAAGAATGTCTGCCGGGTCACGGCGGGCGGCAACCATCGCCGGCGCCAGACTTGCAAGTAGTGACATGCCTGGCGCTGCTACCAGGGCAATCACAAGTATCCGTGCATCGAATAGTGATGCGATCGTTTCCGGTCCTGATCCTGATCCTGATCCGGTGCCAAGAGCCGCAGCAGCAAGAAAACCGATGATATATCCTATAGTTGCCCCGATAACTCCAATAAGGAGAGCTTTTGTCAGGAAGAGACTCCAGATCTGACGCGACCTGTACCCGAGGGTGCGCAGTATGGCAATCTCATAACTTCGCTCCCGGGCATTTGCCAGAGTCAACAGAACAATCAGCATCATGCTCGCGATGGAGACGAGCGGGATCAGCCAGGAGGCGAAGGTCTCCATTTCAACGCGTAGTTTCGAGCGATCTTCCTGTTCTCTGGCTAAAGAGAATTCTGCTGTTTTTTTCGCTCTGTTGATTGTTTTTGCCAGGGTTGTAGCCTCGTTTTCCAGTATAACAACCTGCGTATCCGGTAAAATACGGGTGATATCATCTCGCAGGGAACTGAAATCGGGATCAGTGGAATACGTCTGCACCGCCTGGATTGCATTGATCTGATCATCTCTGCCGAGCAGACGTTGCGCATGATCGAGATCCATCCATACGGTAATGTCTTCCTTCGTCCCGCGCTGGGGTTGATGCCCCTCCACTTCAAACGTAGCGCCCAGCAGTTTCACAGTATCACCAACCTCCGGATTGAGACTGTCCCAGAGTTCATACCCCAGAACGATCCTGCCAGGAGCAACTTTGGCGGGGAGTCGCGATCTTGTGGCGCCCTCAACCGACGGCATTTCGTAACGGGTTCCAAGAAGCAGGATTGTGCGGTTGTATTCCTCCTGCCACCGCATCTTCTGCTCAATAACGGGTACAAGATGAGCGATTGACAGAATATCAGACTCTGCCAGCTGGTCCATGTATTCTTCAGGCATAAATTTTGACGCGTACCCCTCGGCATAGAAATTATTCAGATTCTGACCTTTCGGCAGGATCAACAGGTTACATCCATGCTCTTCCATTATCCTTCGGTAATATGCTTCCATCTGCTCCATCTCATCTTCAGTCTGCATCTCCTTCTCGGCCAGTATGGAATCGGTCTTTATATCGTGAGCCTTGAGAACTGTCAGTTCGCCGGCAAAAACCCCTGTAGCAACGATTACTGATAGAAGACACAGTGTGAATGCAAGCTTATGGTACTTTATTTCCTTTTTTACGAGACTCCAGATCGTCATTTTTTCTTTTCGCTCCTGATAACTACCAACATGCTGAGGATCATGACAATGAGAACGGTAGCAATACTAACAGCAATGACATTTCCCTGTAAAATATTCGGAGCATTAGCCAAATCCACGGTGTTAAAATTCCATGATTCGTTATCCCTGCCCATCCCTGCCATTGTCCCCAGTCCGACCAGAGGAATATCCTCGTCAATCCAGCTCTTCCCGATGCGGGAATTCCAGTCTGCCACAATCAACATATCCACGCCCGGATTCCCATCCTTGACTGTGCAGGAACAGGGACCTATCGTGACTTCACAGGCAGCGTAAATGTTATCCCTTGTAATACCCCTACCAGCAAGAGCATAGAGGGTTCTGCCCCTGCCAAACATTGGGAAGAGCATGGGATCTTCCTGATATTCGAAGAGACCGGGCTCAGAGTACATGAGCATACTGACAAAGACCTCTTCAGCAGGATCATCCCGGGAAAGTCTGATCAAAGAAAATTCGGGAGTCGGTTTTGCCCCTAACTCCTCCAGATCAGTCCGCTCTAAAAACTGTGGTGAGAGGGTGAGCTCATCTTCAGCCATCGATAACTCTTCTCTGACGAATTTTGCTGCTTTGTTATTATGTGATTGGTTACTACCCGCTATCAGGACAAAACTCGCGGCGCCCCCATCCATCAACCTCTTTGCGATCTCCTGTCGCGCCGGGGAATTTACTATTTTCCTGGCGGAATCCATGGATAGCGAACTTGACCAGACGCATCCCCGGTACATTCCACTTTCCGGCTGCCGAACAACAAGCAATGGCAACCCTGGTGAGTCGAGCGATTCCCATAAGCCGCGCATCGAACCATCCATTTCGGTTGATAAATCCACAACAGTCACCAGGAAATTAGCAGACGGGTTATTTTCATGCGAATGTTGTAGAAGCCACGAGACCGTCGAAGTATCTTCGGGGTTCAACGAACCATCATGAAACACCACGATCTCATATATATCAACATGCCATCGCTCCATGGCATAACGGAACACCGGAACATCACATGCAGACACCGGTTCACAGGTAAGTATCAAAAAAGCTACACATATAGCCAGACAGACGATGTTAATCCGGTTCATTTTCATTACGGTGGGTTGGAAGATACCTTATATAAAATTTGTCCTAATACAGTATATAGCGGCGAGTAGTCTATATTCCAGGTAAGAATATATAGAATTCTGTTCTAGCAAAAAAAAGTGGAGATGAAGAGCATACGCCCTTTCATCTACAGACCTATTCATCTCGGTTCAAGTGCAACCGAAGCCTGCATCAGATAGCTGCAGTCGCAGTCTTCTATGCCCTGTGGTATGAGCACGAGCCCGCTAGCCGGAATCGTGTTCAGCCAGCATGCGGGTCTGAAGCCACCCCAGTTCTTTGTGCGTCCCTGCCAGTTGTCCATATCCACATATCCGAGCGTGGCTGAGCGGTATACCAGCATATCTGCACCGGCTGCAACGGCTCCGCAGTTGTAAGCCCGGTCAAACTCAATGTCCAGTTGCTCTCCGGTCGTGAGGTTGAACATGTAGGGCTCAAAGAAGACCATGTCCCTGTCAGCGAGTATGATCGGGCGGGAACCATACGGGTAATTTTGATTACCTTTTGAATTCATCCGATCTCCCGCGAGTGGTCTTTCCACACCATCCTCGCTTACGTTGATGCCATAGCCCACGCTAACGGCTTTATCCCACTGAAGTTTACCGTCTGATGCGCGGTACAGGGCTATTCGCCCGCCGATCTCGGATGGCATATATCCCCTGATGGAATTATAGGTCACAAGCAGTGCATCACGCTGGGCACTTAAGACCATAAGTGTGCCCCACCCTTCAGGCTTTGGCTTATCCCATATCGTTTCGCCGGTCTCGGAATCAAGAGCAATCAGTTTTCCTACCGGGTGGTGTTCCTCGCCCCAGTGTCCCAGACGATCCTCTCGCGCGGTTGGCCGGTCCACGAAGTATATCGCACCAGCACCGATTGCGATGGCATTGTGCCGGATGGAGTGCTCGGGTCTATGCATCCACTTCAACTCCCCGGTATCAGCATCCATTGCAAACAAAGCCTTGGATTCGGTATAGAGGTGGTGTGTGTCGGAACTTCCGCCTTCTACCAGGTAATCGGTATCCGCGATGCCGCCAACGATCGTTCCATGGTCAACAGAGAAGTAACCCCATTTGGACCCTGGTCTGTATGCATAATCCGGGAGATAGTCCCAGTCAAAGGGACCCCATCCGTAGTCCTTCATGCCGCACCCTGCTTCGTAACCTTCGTCCACATAGCACTTATCGAAGTCAGCCTCCGGGAATTTTGGAACCTGGTATTCTCTCAGCAGATTTCCGGTGTACAGATCAAGCGCAAGGGTGTATCTGAAGTAGCTGGTCGGCACCTTGCCTGCCCTGATATACAGGGTGTCACCATCGATTGCCATGTTCCCGTGAGTTATGCAGGCACCAACACAGAAGTTGTCCTGGTTATAGGGTTTCCCGATGTCTTCGAGAGAGAATCTCCATATCTCACGACCGTTGTACGCATCGTAAGCACGGATTTCATCGACACCCTGAGAGACCATTATGCCGTCCTTGCAGAGAGGTCCAACACCTCTTCCATGACGTGATGGCATATCAAGACCCGGATCGTTCCACCACAGCATACCAAGCTCGCCTTTCACCAGCTGATCATCCGAGCACGCTGTACTGCCAGCGTCAGCATAGAGGTGTGTCCAGTCACCTGCGCCCTCAAGTTCCGGGCGAACAGTCACTTCCATGGAGTCGGGTGTGCCTATAGCCATAACGCCGCCGGACGGTCTGAGGCAGTGGTAGACATCCCCTGTAGCCGTAGCATTTGCGCCCCCGGTAACAGACCTACCCGAGACGATCAAGTTGGCGAAGTAATTGGGATATCTATCAGCCGAAGACACATTGCAGCAATGAACAGTCACCCTGGCGCCATAGATGCCTGCTGCATCCAGCTTCTCCTGCGCCAGAGCAACCATCGCCGGATCCGGGTCAATTGCGATGATGTGAAGATCCGTACGCTTGGCAAGCTCATACGCAAGAGCACCATCTCCACAGCCAGCATCCAGGCAGTAGCCTTCTGTGACCCCGGATTCCTCAATAATCATCTTAGCAGCATTGACAACAGCTTCATCTGCATCGTATGGATCCACTACCGCAGGTTTACTCTGCACGATGGTTACGTCCCCCGTGGACGCGCCAAAGCAGTAGATCGTGCCCTTATCAGTACTGACATAGAGATTGCCACTGGCAACGGCAAGACCGTAAGGTACGCCGTCAACATCCAGCGTCCTGATATCCCGGTTCTCAGATCCACTCATAATCATAACCTTGTTGTTCTCGGTGCCGGCTATGATCGTATCCCCAGCCATTATCATGGAGATGGTGTCCGCAGGCTCCGGGGTTTTAACTGTCCGGATCGGTGGGCTGATAAATACCCCCTCCTCGGACGACGGTTCATGCAGCAGATTGCTCAAACTATGAGCTTTCAGCTCTCGATCCGTGGAATCAATATAGAACATGCTGTCGCGCTCGGTGCTGAATACCAACCCCTGTGAATCAATTTCACAGGTTGTGAAGAGAAGTCCGCTTTCACCGTCAAATATGGCGTGTCTCTTCCCGATGTTCTCGTCATGGTAGCGAGTATTACCGGATGTTGCAAAGAAAAAGTCATAGTCATCATTAGCAGCGGCAAATAGGCGTGATCCTCCAAGTTCCCTGTACTTTTCCAGGAAGAAGTAATCCAGTTCACCTGTGTGAATATCGAATGCTGCCGGTACTGCTCTTCCGGTAGGCACGTATAGATGGTCACCAGCTACGGTCATGTATCCCTGAGCGCTGATACCGCTATATGCCAGCGAATTGGTATGCGGCTGACCTATAAACATGTTTCCGCATGTATCGTTGACCCAGATGACACTACCATCCGCAGGGTCAAGAGCGTAGATGTAGATCTCATCCGTTGGCCAGATACCGACGCCGTAATAGAGGATATCATCCTTGATAGCTACGCCACCTCGTGCAGGCCAGTTAGACACCATTCTGTCATTGCCCAGCTTATAACTGTCCGCAGGCGGGTCTTTCTTCCACAAAAGCCCACCGGTATCCGCAGACAGGCAGTACAGGCAGCCGTCATCACTGGTGACAAAAACCTGGTTCTCCCATGCAGCAGGCGCTAAACGCACCGGTGCACCGGTAAAAAACGTCCAGCGTTCCTCTCCTGTCAAAGTGTCCAGTGCATACACCTTACAGTCGGATGAACTACCAAAGTACAACGTAGCACCACTGATCACTGGCTCACACGCATAGTCAAAGTCCATCCTGGTGTGAACCCCGGTCCACGCAGGGTCAGGTGCCGCACCTTCATACTTCCATACCATGGACAGATCGGATGGAAGCTGGCTCACGGTATATCCACTATGCCCCGCATCAGCGCGGTACTGTGACCAGTCTTCGGCATCCTGACCTACGTCCTCGCCATATCCGTATGTAACATGGTTCGCGCTGCCATCCGTTTCCGGAGCAGCCAATGCCAGAGTCAGTGTGCTAAGGACTATCAGCGAAATAATCCCTAACGTCACAACTCCAGCTCTCGTTCTTGTTTCCACTTGTTTTCCTCCTTTTTGGTTTCATAAGGCAATTGTTTCGCGCAAATTCTAAGCGAAAGCGCCTCAACCACCTTGCTGAATGTTAAGAAACATTCTATATAGAAGTTGTCCTAATACACTATATAGTGGGATTAACTCCGTAGTTATTGCCAAAATCTATATATGGATTTTGTAAACAGACGATTTTTCAACAAAACCCTCGTAAAAACTGCCCGCCGGGTGGGGTCTGGTGGTAGTATGATTGTTGCAATATCAGATGTCCACATCGACGCGCCAAACAGCGATATAGGGGCATTCGTGGCGTTTCTGAACGACGTTCTAATGCGGAGAGATGCTGACAACATCACCGATCTTGTGCTGTGTGGTGACATCCTCGATTTCTGGCGATGCGACGTGATGGACATGGTACTGGAAAGCGGGCATATAATGAATAGACTGATTTATCTCGCCGATCGGGGTATAAACATCCATTACATTGCCGGAAACCACGACTATATTATGCGGAAAGCGGAATCGAAACATAAACATACGGTTTTCAACCGATATTGAATTGACCAATGATGGCAGAACATGGGCATTCCTGCATGGTTGGGAATTTGATACGTCCATGAATCCCGCGTATTTCGATGCGTTCTGCTATGCGAACACAACGAAGGGGGATTACGTACGTAAGACATTCAAGACGTACTTGTGGTTTTTACCGCCCGTTAAAGCAGGGCGGGCGTGGATCGCCGGTAAGCGGATTCAGGGCGATATGCGAGATATGTTTTCATACAGTGACAAACCCGGACTTGAGAACAGCTCGCCAACCGGGAACCAACTCATCGACACTGCCGAATTCCCGGACGGTGGGACGGTCTTCGGACACACGCATCTACCACAACTTAACGCGAAGGAGGGGGTGGCAGATTGCGGATCGTGGCACCGTGGTTATCCAACCCACAACACTTATGCTGAAATTGATGATGGTGTCGTGTGCCTGAAGCAGTTTTGGTGAGTTTGGGTGGCGTTCGAATAGAATACGAAGAAACCAAAAAAGCAGGATGTGCAGAACGCGTATAGCGACAGCATCGTTGCGATCAGCATACTTTGAATCGCTTTCATGACTAAGCCCTCATTCTGATTCTTTGTAAACCTTACAAATAAACTATATAGGAGATCATATATGCACACATTTAAACGGCTCCCAACGATCAGGATGGCTATGTTGTTCCGTTACGACTCCTTGAATCCGAGGTTGTTGACATATCTTCGCTCATCACGCACAGTTTCACCCCCATCCCAAACATATTTTCAAAATCGCTTACAACCGATTCTACCCCCCATTGTTCAAGATCGCACTCTCCTTCCGAGCGAAGTGAGAGCGTAACTTTTTTCTTGTCTTTTTTCTTGAATCTGGCGGTTTTTACATGTCCGGTATGGCTTCTATCGAGTTTTTCAGCAAATTTAAGCAAAATAGAGAGGATGGCAACGGTCATCCGGGAATGTTCGCTAAGTTCTACCATCGTTGTCTCATGTTGTCTTGGAACTCGCTTTCTGTGAAAACGAGCGACGTTTGCCATGATTGTGATCTCTGTCTGGTTGAATCCAAGTAGTTCTGCGTGGCTGATTACGTAATGGGAGTGGATATGGTGGTCTTTGAATGAGATGAACTTGCCAGTATCATGAAGCATGGCTGAATATTTCAGCAGTTCTCTCTCTGCCATACCCAGGCTGTGTAGTTTAATCTTAGATGCGCTGTCAAAGAGCTGGAGCGCGAGAGACACGACGTTATTTGCGTGGCATTCGTTGATGTTGCAGGATCTTCCAAGTCTGAGAACGCTCATTTCCCTGACAGACATCTTTTCGAATTGGAGTTTTTCTCCATTTTTCTGCAGGTAGTCTATGAGCAATCCGTGACGAAGACTCCTGTGGCTGATCATGATCTCTTTGAGGGCGTATTCTTCCATTATCGTCTCAAGGATCACAGCGCCCCCTACGATTATGTCCGCCCTATCAGCGTTGATGCCGGGAACTTTTTTTCTCTCGTTGAGCGGAAGTGAACATAGTATGGCAATAACCTCTTTCAGGTCGCTCTGTTCAAGTATAAGATCTCTTTTCGAGCCACCTTTTTTGAATATCTTTCTTGCGATCTCTGCTAAATTGGTGATGGTCCCGGAGCTTCCTATGGCGAGTTCGATTTTCTCACAGTTCATGCACCCCATTGCCCCCCGTACCTCACTTCTAACATATTGTTTCATTGTTTTGTAGACCGGGGTCGGTACCGGGGTGTTGGTGCACTCAGAGAGAAACATTCTGCTCAGTCTGATGGCGCCAAGCTCGAGGGAATTCACGTCACAGTACCGGGACTGATCGCCGGTTGCTATCTCGGTACTGCCACCACCGATATCGATGAATATCGTTTTCTTATTCTCGATGTGGACCCCGCTTGCGATGCCAAGGTATATTAGTCGGGCTTCTTCTTTTCCGGATATGACCGTAACGTCAAGACCAGTCTTTCGCAGTTCTTCAAGAAATTCAAACTTGTTTTTTGCAACTCTCGTTGCGGATGTCGCAACAGCTATGATCTCATCCGAATCAAAGGCATCCGCAACTTCAACAAATTTTTGACAGACCAGAACAGCTCTTTTCATCGCTTTTTTCTGTAGAGTGCCCCTGTTAAAGACGTGCTCACCCAGCCTGACGATCTCTTTTTCCTCCCGTAAAATAGTGTACGCCTGATTTGCCTTGATCCTCACAACAGACATGCGTATCGAGTTTGTTCCAAGATCAATGAAAGCAAGAACCCGATCGTCTGATCTTAATTCTTCTGAAGCCATTTTACGATGAGTTTTTTTCCAAACGTGCTTTCGAATAGGTCTTTCTTCTTTAAGATCGACTCTTGTTCGAGACCTGTATCGTTTGAGCCAGAACAGTTCAGCATAACGCTATCCGGGGAAATCTTCAGATCGATATTCGTAACGGCTGACGAATGCGTTGCGTCCATACCGTCAGCAATTCTTAAGATTGATGCAAGAACCTTGATTTTCTGTTTATTGTCCTTGCTCATGGCTGCAAAATGAAAATGGCTGTTCTTTGGAAGTGCTTTTCTGTGGTATCGCGCAATACTGCCTATAAGATATCTCTCACCTGATGTGAACGGAAATTCCTGGTCGTTTAGTATCAGTCTCAGTGAGGATTTGTGGTGTCCTTTCGAACCCTGCGACCATCCGATATCATGAAGAATTGCGGCGCATCCCAGCCAGTAGCGTTCCTCGCGACCCAGACGATGCAGATCCCCCATTTTATCAAAAAGCTCAAGTGACAACCTTCTAACAGTATCAGAATGCTCCGGATCAGAATTATACTTCCTGGCAATCTCTCGTATCTCCTCTAATCTCTTTTTATAATTCAATTCCTTCCCCCTCTCTTTTATCACAGCCTCGTCTTCGATTATGGCATCCAGCGAAACAACACGAAGAAACATCTGTGCAAAGTTCTCCGGAAGTCCCATATCCCGTATCGAATCCGCTCACACCCCATATATCATAATCAACCTTAATAAGATTAATGGAAAGGGAGTATATATCCGGAATAACTTGATGATCTTCACGATTCGTTTTTCTTTTCACTTCCACCCCCTATCGATAATCTCCTTTAACTCATTCCAGAGTTCTTCGAAAGAAGCTGTAGCTTTTGAGCGGGCTTGCATGCATGCAACGGGCTTTCTGAAAATTCCCATCTTCTCGATGTCAGATGCGTAAGGAATCTGGCTTTTCAAGAAATGATTGTTTCCGCTCATCTCCCTGATGATCTCCTTGTGTATCGTTTTCTGTTGTTCCACCATGGAAAAGAATGGGACGATCCCGGATTGGTCGAGTTTGGATGTATTGAAGAACTTCAGCAGTTTATCATAAGTGAGCCTGGAAAGGGTGGTTGGGACAAACGGGAGGAGGATATAGTCTGCGGCAAAAAAAACGTTCTCAGAGAGCAGGGTGATGTTTGGTGGACAGTCAAGGAATATGTTGTCGTACTCATCTTCGAATGGTGTTAACATCTCTTTGAGCCATTTCATGGAGCGTTTCCTGTTGCTGAGTGCGATATCGAGTAATCGGTATGAAAAATCAGCGGGTAGGATATCCAGATTTGCGTAATCACTCCCGCGTATGGTTCTACCAACCTTCTTGCCGCCTTCTAACAGTTTTTCGGAATTGAACTTTTTGGGTGTTCGCACCCTGAAGTAGTATGATGCCGATCCCTGCGGGTCAAGGTCGCAGAGCAATGTCTTAAACCCATCACGGGACGAGAGATATGCAAGGTTGACCGCTGCAGCCGTTTTCCCGACACCGCCCTTTATGCTGTAGAACGCTAAAATCGTCATAGTATCATCTCCTTCTTTGCAATCGACCTATCACCATCTTTGAAGAGTTGTTTGAAGAGCAATCTGTTCTTCTTTTGACCAAAATTCCTGAACTGATCTGAAAACTCAGCCCGTACATGCTGCTGTCTCTTATGTAGATTCATGATCAAACCGCCGATAGCAGCCGCAATGAGCATACTCTGATCTAATTTTGGGTCGATCGTATCAAGATACTCTTTTAGTGTATCCTGCTGCATCGAGAGGTCGTTGAACTCTCCTAAGTTGTCCTGGAATCGCTTCAGTTGTTTTGTCAGAAGTGCGATCTCACCGGATGGGAATAGGGATGCGAAGAACTCCATCAAATAACGCAGTTTCTTGCACTGGATCCGCAGGTTGTGAAGTTTCTCGTCAGGTGTTTCGTTGTTGATCTTCGCTCCGGCTTTCATGATCTGTTTATACCGCCCCCAGATGAACACTCTTGCAAGTGTTATAACAGGCTTTTCCGCGTTTGCAGGCGTCCCTTCGTAGTCCTCATCAGAAACGAGGAATGATTCCCAGTCAGTTGTAAGCTGCCTGTAAAAATCGGAGTGGAGCATCCTGATAAATCCTTTTAGCTCTTTTTTCCGCTGTTTTTTAAGATCCATGAAAAACGGGTCGAGTCCTGGTCTGAGATCAACGGGCAGCATGGTGAGATACTCCTCCTTCTTGTGCAGGTACACGTCCAGGTCTCTTAATTTGTTTGAAGACTGACCAAGCTCCCGGAAGTCATCTTTGAACCGATCAAGCTTTTCTGGGGGGAGCACGTCTTTGATCTGGCTTATGGCAGAGCGCGTCCTGCGCCCGGAGACCCGGAAATCATGGAGAAACTCGGTGTCGATGTCACTTATGACCCCTTCCTCGTTCTGTTTCATGACGTTTAACAGGTAGAGGAGGATCTTCCTTGTAGCCATACTCCCGCTCGAGTCTCTTGTGAGTGTGACCTTCATCTTGGAGCTATAGTCCCCGGGTTTCCGTGGAGATAGCTTGAGCATCATGTTGAATAAATTCTCACAGGGCTCGGCTACTTTGAGCCCCTCTATAAACCGATGAAAATCACTAAACTCCTTTAAGTAGCCACGGACTGGCTCAAGCGTGATCGTGCGGATGGTTTTTTGGATGGGGTCGTCTGTCTTTGGATTAATCTCGTCAAGATAGACCCGCAGTACCGTTTTTTCATCGATGTTCAAGATATGGAGTTTTTCGCGCCTCTTCTTAATCTCTAAAAACGGCAGAAGTGCCCTGACATCCAGGCACGACTTAAGCAACGCCGCAATCTCGCAATCAGGAAAGTCCCACCAGAACCGTGCCACACTCCTATGTGCCCATAAGCATTCTGCTACCACTGTAGAGGATTTCAGGTCATGCAAGTAGAATGCACCATCCTGCTTTAAGAGAACGAGATTCTCGTTGTGGAGTAGCCAGTCAAAGGAATCAAAATAGCTCTCTTTCGCAGTGGTGGGCGGGTCATGAGCAAACTGGTATGATTCTGATATTGTACGGATCAGATCTTGATTGTCCTGATCTTCAAGCAGCGCAAAAGTTATACTCTTCTCCATTTTCATTCCTCATCTTCAAAAATCAGAAATCAGGCGTCACCATGCCAGACTCCCCGGTTTTCTATCAGCCATCTCTGTGAGTCTATACGTTCATCATCAGGACCCGGGATCGCAGATTCATAAGTTCCATCAGATAAAAGTTTTTTTGCTTTTACGTTATCTTTCAGGTGAATATTTAACATGTACTCGATTATCACCTCTTTTAATTCCGGGTCCGGAACGATAAGGAGTACTTCAACCCGTTTATTGAGGTTTCTTGGCATCATGTCCGCACTACCTATCAACACCTCATCCGCTCCACCGTTCCTAAAGTAGTAGACCCTCGAATGTTCAAGAAATCGCCCGAGTATCGAGGTCACGGTTATATTTTCACTTACACCTTTTACACCCGGTCTCAGTGCGCACAGACCCCGCACGTTGAGATTGATTCGCACACCCGCGATCGACGCCCTATAAAGTGCCTGAATTATGCCCTTATCAACAAGACCGTTTAATTTGATGGTTATGTATCCGTCCCCAGTCTGTTTATGGGTATCTATCTCCCGGTTGATACGATCAACAATCTCTCTTCGAAGCGTCGCCGGAGCAACCACGAGATGTTTATAGTCCTTCTTCTTCGAGTATCCCGTGAGGAGGTTAAAGACCTCTGCAAGTTCTGCTCCGACTTCGGGATTTGCGGTCAGGTAAACGATATCCGCATAAGTTGTTGAAGTGACTGCATTGAAGTTACCTGCACTTACAAGCGAATAATGCACGATTTTTTCACCATGTTTTCGAACGATGAGAAGTATCTTCGCATGTACCTTTAAGTCCTCAAGCCCATAGATCACATGCACACCCGCATCCTCAAGAACCTTCGCCCAACCAATGTTTTTCTCCTCATCGAATTTTGCCTTCAACTCCACGAGTACTGTTACGGCTTTACCCTTCTTTCTTGCACGCAATAGGGCAGCTATGATCGGCGAAGCTTTACCAACCCGGTACATCGTGGTCTTGATCGCTAAAACATCCGGATCGTTTGCTGCCTGCTTAAGCGGGTTCACTATCGTATTGAAGCTATCATAAGGGTGATAAAAGACCCAGTCTCGCTTTTCTATCGCAGAAAAGATATTTTTATCATCTTTAAAAGCGGGCGGGGTGTGTGGCAAGAACGGTTTATCCTTAAGTTCAGGTCTATCGATGTCAAGAAACTGCCAGAAATCAACAATTGCGAGTGGCAGATCAACCCTATACACAAGATCGTCAGTAAGCATGAAATTGCGAATAAAGAGTTTCTTCAATTTATCAGGCATCGATCCATCGATCTCCAGCCTCACAGGAAAACCTGTCCTTCTTGACTCTATGCCGAGCTCCATCGCGGTTAGAAGATCTGATGCAACCTCATCTGTTATCTTTATCTCTGCATTCCTGGTTATCCTGAACGGGCAGGTGGCAACAACTTGTAAGCCTGGAAATAACTTATTAATCTCTGACGCAATGATATCCTCAATAAAAACAAGATTGGTCTCTTTTTTCACTTTAGTTTCATCATTAAATTTTTTTCGTCTGTTTGGTATCTCAACCATTCTTGGGAAGAGATCAGTTGGTACCTTGATTCTGGCATACTTCTCACCGTTATCAGGATCCTTGACGATCACGGCAAGGTTGAAGCAGAGATTTGAGATGAAAGGGAACGGATGCGCAAAATCCATAGCAAGAGGTGTAAGTGTCGGGAAGATATTATTATCGAAATAATCTCTGACATAATTGCGCTGATCCCTATCAAGATCTTCAACCCTTTTAATCGTGATACCAGCAGTTGATAAATCCGGAATTAGCTCTTCATTCCAGCATTTTGAGTATCTCTCCAGAAGCTTTTCAACGTCCATTCTTATGGCAGCAAGCTGTTCCTGCGGAGTCATGCCGTCAGGTGGTGTTTTAAGAGCACCTTTTAACGCCTGTCGCTCCAAACCCGAAACCCGCACCATAAAAAATTCATCGAGACCGCTTCCACAAATCGCAAGGAACTTGATCCGCTCCAGAAGCGGATGTTCCCTGTTACGTACTTCCTCAAGGATCCGCTCATTTAATTTTATCCAGCTCAATTCCCTGTTAATAAACAGCGCGGGATCATCAAGCGATCTGATCTCATCTTCCGGTTGGGCGATCTGTTCTATTCCGTCATCACTATCATCATTCATGAGATATCATATTCCTCTTATATATTGTTTAACCCCTTTTTCCCGTCAAGAAGCATCTCCAGGTAGGACATCTGGCTTATCGCCTCTGTTGAGAGTCCGAGTTTTTTAAGAAGTTTGAATATCTCATCTTTCTTCTCCTCAAATTCCCGATCATTGCTTGCTTTGCCTTCAACTTCTATGAAATCCCCCAGGGTATCCACGTTATCCAGTGTGATAATCAAATCTTTAAGAAGATATGTTTTCCTGAGTTTCTTTACCTTACATATCTCATAAAAACCAAGTTCGTCGAGTATTTCTATCATTTCCCCGGCAGATTCTATTTCAATCTCGATTTCTGTCCTGCTTGTCGTCTCATCATCCTTTTTAGGTCCCTTGTAAGTTAGCCGGTATTTCCCATCGGCGTCCCTGACCCGAAGAGCGCACCCGCCACTCAAGATCGGTATATTCGGATGGTCAAAATAAAGATCGATCTCGGTTTTTTCTCCTTTATACGCCCCAATAAGTTCTTTTATCCGCTCCTCAGTATGTTCTACACGGTCTATCTTCAGCTTTGTCTCCACCTCTATCATTGACAAATCCATTATTTGCAGCGTTATTAAGTTTTCGGTATCCATTTTTTTTTTTTGGGTTTTTGATGTACTAGAAGAAGTATATTAACTACTTTTTGTTATTGTTTAAGTATACTGGTTACACAAATTTTAACAACTTAAAATAAATATAATAGATTTATAAATATATTAAGTACATAATCAGCATCTATTTTCCGCAATCACCGTAAAACAGATTAGACCTACCCAATGATTATACACCCGAAAACGATTCCGTCGACCAGTTAAAAACACTTCAGCCAACAAAGCCATTATCAAAGGAGATCGGTACAATGAATAACGAAACAAGTCGGGCGGACCATAAGAACCTGCTTCACCGGTACCTGCCAATCCTGACATGGCTACCAAAATACAAACCCTCCTGGCTGCGCCACGATCTCATTGCCGGACTGACCATCTGGGCGGTTCTCGTGCCGGAGGCGATGGCTTATGCAGGGATTGCAGGGGTGCCCCCGATAATGGGGTTGTATACCATTCCCGTACCGCTATTTTTTTATGTTATCTTCGGCACGTCACGCACGCTTGTTGTGGGGGCGGATTCGGCGACGTGCCTGATCTCCGCAAGCGCAGTTGGCGCATTGTCTGCCTGTGGTGCGGCTGAGTACCTGGCGCTAACAACGGCGATGGCGATAGCGGTGGGGGTATTCCTTATAGTGTTTGGAACGCTGCGGATGGGGTGGATAGCCGACTTCATCTCGATTCCAGTGATGGCAGGATTTCTCGAGGGGGTAGTCCTCGTCACAATCATCGGTCAGGTGCCAAAGCTCTTTGGAATCGGTGGTGGCGATGGTGTTGGTGGTGGCAATTTCTTTCAAAGACTTTTGGATATTGCCCGGTGGCTGCCCGACACCAACCTAACAACACTGATACTCGGTCTCGGCAGTCTCGTGTTGATCGTTGCAATCGGTCGGTACGTCTCAAAGTTGCCGGCTGCACTCACGACCATCATCCTCTCTATTGTGGCAGTTTCAGCCCTAAACCTGACAACTAAAGGAGTTGACGTGGTCGGCACACTCAGCACCGGCTTGCCGCCCATGAGTTTGCCAGACGCAAGCCTCATAGATTACATGGCTGTTATCCCGGGCGCTCTTGCGATAATTCTGCTTGGCTACATAGAAACGACTGGCGCAGCCGCTGGTGCAGCCTCAAAGGAGGGTGGACGAATCGATCCTGATCAGGAGTTGGTTGCATTGGGCACTGCCAATCTGGGCGCGGGCTTAAGCTCGGGATTTGTTGTGGCAGGCAGCCTCTCAAAGACATCGGTTGCTATGGGCGCTGGCGGGAAGACGCAGATCAGCCATCTCGTAAGCGGCATCCTCGCGATCGCAACGCTCCTTGTACTGATGCCACTATTTGCCAACCTGCCCGAAGCGACACTGGCAGCCATCGTGATCGTGGCGATGGTCGGTCTTGACCAGACTGCCAAACTCAAGAAAGCGATGAAATTCAGTCGCACAGAGTTTGTACTTGGCATGGCGTGTTTCATTGGCGTGCTTACCCTTGGCGTGTTGCAGGGCGTGGGTCTTGGAGTTGTCCTCTCACTTCTGGTGCTGATCAAGAAGGCGTGTCGCCCGGGCACAGCCATTCTGGGCAGAGTTCCCGGTGAGCGGACTTATTATCGGGATGTCCGTAGGCGGCCTGATGCAGAAACGATGCCCGGGCTGCTTATCTTCCGTTTTGACGCCAGACTCATCTTTTTTAATTGCAACTTCTTTGCAAGTGAGGTGAAACGCAATATTGCAAAAGCCGGGGAATCTGTGAAAACGGTTCTGATTGACGCAGAAGCCATGAACGATATCGACATCACAGGCGCTGATTGCCTGATAAAGCTGAACACGGAACTAAACCGCAAGGATATTGTTATGTGCCTCACCCATGTGAGGGACCCATTACGGGACAAGATGCAGCGGATGGGGGTCGTCGA
>JAYEGZ010000241.1:0-6538 GCA_034659315.1 Methanobacteriota archaeon | reverse complement strand
GAATCCCGAAGATATTTCAGCACGATTGTATCCTGCAACATAGTAAAAAAAGACCGTAAACATGAGGTGCAGAATTACGAGGTCATGTTCAACCGCATAAACGAGTGTCAGGCTGTATTCATACTTAAGAATCCTCTCAATTCCGCCCGCAAGAGAGCGAGAACGAGTGGAATCACCCTATAGCTGCGATAGATCGATTGCAAGTTCTGCGATATTTGCCGCATAATCACCGATCCTGATAAGACTATCAAAGACTATTTCCGGTGAGGAAATGGCTGCAACAGACGTAGTAGTGGAAACCGGATTTGATAACCGATCTTTTGCCATAAAATTCTCTGAGATAACCTCATTTGCAAGAGACACATTCGACTTCCGGAGCGATTCGATGCTGCTTATAACCAGATTCTGCGGAACACTGACCGATTCCCCGATCGGGGGCGCCGTAGCCGGGACACCGATGTGGCTAAACACCTCAGCGATCTTGACCGCATGATCCCCGATCCGCTCGAGATTCCCTGCTGCCAGCCGATAATAGAACGACTCGATGAGGCTCAATTGATCCACCTCCAGTGACCTGATCAGATTCAACCGATTGACGAATTGTTTTGAGATCAGCAGGTACGCCCGATCGACCTCATCATCCCTTGAGATAATTTCCCTCAAGATTTCATCATCCCCGGTCCGGAGATAATTGATCAAACCATCAAGCATCAGGGATACAAGCGATGACATCCGTTTGATCCCCTTTTCTATCGTAAATTCCCCGGCATCAAGGAGATCCTGGATCATGACCTTTTTATCAGTCTCTTCAACCACCTCAAACCCGATTAAATTATGGCATGTTCTCTTCATCTCCCGCTTCATCTCCTTCGGGATATGATCGTGATCCGAATAGATCTCGATGGACGAGTATCCCATCACATACGCGCCTATGAGGTCTCGCATAGTCTCATCAGCGGACTTATCGAATTTCAATCGCTTCGTGCGGGGATCCTCCTGACCGTGTTCGGGCGGTTTGATCACAATCGACCCGTCATCCAGATATGAGACCTTGATAAGCGATCCGGCAACCAGTCCCGAATCGACAGCCCATCTCTTCGGTAGCGTGACGATATATGTCGATTTCCCGGTCACCTGCACCTTTCTGGTTTCCATATCAGCCCTCAGTTCAACTTCACCCGGTCACCTGTTGTCATGTACACCACGCTTTCGCAGATATTGCCAACATGATCTCCGATCTGCTCAAGATAATGTGCCACAGACGTCAACTGTACTATATCGTCAAGATTTCCCATGTCTTCAATAATCAGCGTAATCGACACCCGCCTGAGCTGGTCAAACAACGCATCGAGCTCATCGTCACGCTTTGCGATCTCGCACGCCAGATCTGTGTTCAACTCACCGAAGGCACGCAGTGCGCCGCCAAGCATCTCGCATGCTATATGAGCCATTGCGGAGATGTCGATCAGTGACCTGATGTGTTTCTTATCCCTGGTTGCTATTGCAACCCTTGCTATATCCACTGCAAGATCACTCATCCGCTCGATATCAAGATTGATCTTGACCACAGCCCCTATCGCCCCCATATCCGGTGACACTGGCTGCTTTGGTACGGGAAGATGCATACAGAGCACATCGATATCTGCAGAAAGACTGTCGATCCCCGCATCGCCGGTTATCACAGCCTCTGCCTGCTCGACATTGTGATCCCGCAGTGCCTCAACCGAGTCCTTGATCGCTGAATTTGCTAGTTCTCCGAGCCTCAAAACGTTCTGTTGTATATCTGCAAGTTTCTTGTAGTATTGTTCTTGAACCATCATAGCTCTCCTTATTTTTATCCAAACATTCCTGTGATATAATATTCCGTACTCTTCTTTTCCGGATTAAATATCTGCTTCGTCTTTCCCAGCTCAATCAGCCCTCTGAGAAGAAAGAATACCATGTGATCAGATAATCTCGCCGCCCGCCGCATGTTGTGCGTAACGATTGCAATCGCCGCATTCTTTAACGCCTGCGTACCACCGTACCAGAGTTTTGAGCCACGGCTTTCGATTTGAACGTCTTTTTCTGTCATTTCATAAGCCCCAGCGATTCAATAAACTCCCTGCCCGTGATAACATCGGGTAACGTCTTCATCTCAAGCACATACGTGTTGCAAAAATCAAGCTGGCAGAGGACACCTTTAAAATCAACAGACCCCCTGCCGGGTGCGAGATGCTCATCATACACACCGTTGTTGTCATGCAGATGTACAACCTCAATCTTGCGCCCCATACGTTCGATGAACCATTCAGGCGGGATGCCTGCGTGGTGTGCATGACCGATATCGAAGGTCATGCCAAAACCGGGATGCCGGTTCAGGATATCCCGAATTGCCTCAGGATACAGCCCAAATTTAGTTATGTGCTTCTCAAAACTGTCGTTCTCAACCAAGAGTCCCGTATCAAGCCCCCAGTATGCCACAGAAATCTCCTCGAGTGATGCCCTCATGTTCTCTTTAGCCTTTGCAGTGACCCGTTTATGGTACTGCTCCGGAATGTGTCCTACATGTATATTCACCCACGCCTTTGAACCGACCTCTTGTAGATACTCGCCTATCCGGATCACCTGGGCGACGCAGGACGATCTTACTCGTTCATTTACACTCGCAAGGTTAAATTCCCGGCTCGGAGCGTGGTACGAGATCGTAAAATCATATTCGGAGAGAACCCGCCCCAGGAGAGCAGAGTCCACCGGTCCGTATACGTAATCGTTGTCCTTTCTGACCTCGATATGGTTAAATTCATTCGAATACAGAAAATCCAGGAATTGTAGCGTGTCTTTCCCGAAACGAAGATCCAGCGCCGCTCCGATTCGTGTCATCTCACACCGCCCGCCGCATACACAACCTCCCCGCCCACAATCGTGCGTGCAACAACTGGAAGCCCCATCCGTTCGGAGACCACCAGCAGATCTGCCCGTTTCCCGATCTCGATTGACCGGGTTGTAGTGTTGGAGCCCCCATCATGGTGGCATGACCCGCTCAGCGACCAGTTCCCGCTCACCACCCGGAAGCACCCTGTAAATCCGCAAATCCCCATGATCGACCTCGATTAAGTTGTAGCACTGTGTCGTTCTCGCCTTGATCTTGTTTGAACATGCAGTCCCTGCATTCACGACAAACATCTCATTCAGACGCCAGACATACGGCACATGCCTGTGCCCGCAGAGCACGAGATCGACGCCGCATCGGTCAAGCAGTTCAAGCACATCGCCTGAATCAACAGGAATCTGCTCCTCACGCCCGGTCATCGGAACCGGGATCAGGTGATGGTGGAGCGCGAAGACCTTGAGATCATCCGTATCAAAATCAAAACTCTTCGCAATCCAGTTGTATATATCCCTGCCGACGTGCCCGTCATCGATGTCGGGCTGGGACGAATCCACCCCGACAACCGTGACGCCGGAAGATGCGTGACACGAGGACCGTGCTCCAAAGAGATCTTCGAAGAGCAGGTACCCAACGTTTCTTGAGTCATGATTTCCGGGAACAATTACCTTGTTTTCGCAATCGATCCGGTCAATCCACTCTTTTGCATCCGTAAACTCAGGATAAGAGCCGTTCTGGGTCAGATCTCCTGTGACGACCACTATGTCCGGGGCGATCTCATTTATGCCCTCTACCACGCTTTCTGCGATATCGGCGAGGAAGTGGGCACTTGATACGTGTATATCCGATAGATGCACGATCCGTGTCACGTAATCACTCTCACTCATCACTCCGAGACCGGTATGAAGTGCACCTCTGAAACGATTCCCTGCCCGGCACTTGAGAGCACAAAGTCAAGGAACACCTGTTCATCAGCGTCCGGCTCGCCATCTGTGATCATTAGAAGCGTTCTTGAGATTGCATACTCGCCGCTTCGGATATTCGCAACTGTTGCCGCGATGCCATTGAGATTCACAGCCTTAACATCGGAATTAACGTATCCAAGGGATAAAAATCCGATTCCATGCTCATTTCCAGCGATGGTTGTTCGCACCTTCCCATTTGAATCCTGGATGATCGCGTAATCGGTGACTTCTGTCTTGATGGGTTTCAGAACGGAAGACTCGAAGCAATCCCTTGTCCCTGAGCCTTCTTCTCTGGAAACCACCATGATCTCTGCGTCCGCGCCTCCAACATCCTGCCAGTTTGTGATCTTGCCGGAGTAGATGCCCTGAAGCTGTTCCATCGTGAGATCGCCGACAGGGTTAGATGGGTGGACAACGATGGCAACGCCATCCTTTGCGATGCCGTGCGTCACAAGATTCGGGTGGGACTCCATCTCAGAATCCTTCATGTTACGAGATGCAGCTCCGATGTTCACTGTGCCGTCAGCAACCGACTTTACGCCGTGTGAGGAGCCTCCTCCGGAGACATATATCTGACTGCCCGGATGCGCCGCCATATATACACGAGCGCATTCCTCTGCTATCGGAAGAACGGTTGTTGATCCTGCGATTTGCAATTGCAGTGATGAGGAAGTGCCATCATCATCACCATTACCGCCGATACAACCTGATCCGAGCAGCGATGCTGCAACCACTGCAACGGTCAGGATAAGCGTCGTCACTGCTGTATGTGACGAAAAACTGCGTGTTGTGTGTGATTTTTTCATTTTTGGTATCACCGCGGTAACGTGGGCAACAAGGATATATATAGTTTTTCCAAATAAATATAGATGTTCTATATACCATATATAGGCAGTCCGTGCCACATATATTCTATTGTTCGCAGTTCTGGCAGGTGCCCAGTAAAACCACAAGATCCATCAGAATCGGTAATTTTCGTGCGTGTTCGGCACCACAGCTAAACACATACGAATTTTTGAGTCCCCGCGCGGGGCAATTTTATTGAACACGCAACTACGAATACACATTCATGAATCTGCTTGATGAGATTGCAAACCGCGCGAGGGTGAGCAGGGCGCGTGTCGGCGTTGGTATTGGTGCCGGCGCAGGCGTCGCCGCAGATGCGCTCAACAAGTCTGTGCTCGCAGATATCGCAAGCGCTTCTGAGTTTGCCGAGATCGTGCTGATCGGGAAGGCTGAATATATACGCACAATCGACACCGATCTTGGAACCGTTTCTTCGGAAAACCCGGAACTCGAACTGGTGCGGCAGCTTGCAGGCGGGCGCATCGATGCCGCCGTACGCGGCACGCTCAGCGCCAAAAAGACCCTCAGCTATCTTAAGGATGTGTTCGAGGTTCCAGCATTGCAGAGGCTCGCCCTCCTCACAACCGCGGATGGTGTACCTTTTTTCCTTGCGCCGGTCGGAATCGACGAAGGTAACTCGCGGGACGCTAAAATCGAGTTAATCTGCAAAAGTGCATCATACATCGCTGCAAAATTTAGAATCCGTCTGCGGGTGGCGGTTCTTTCCGGAGGGCGTTTCGAGGACGTTGGCAGGAGCAAACTGGTAGATCAAAGCCTTGCCGACGGCGAGTTTGCCGCAGGTAAGCTACGTAGGCTTGGAATCGATGCGAAACACTATGGGATTCTGATCGAGGATGCGATTAAGGATGTAAATTTCATTGTTGCGCCCGACGGGATCACAGGAAACTTGATATTTCGCACACTGACGTTTCTTGGCGGCGGAAACGGCTTTGGCGCACCTGTGCTTATGGAACCTGTGTTTATAGACACGTCAAGAGTGAAAACGGATCTTTCGAATGCGATCATGCTTGCAAGCGCGCTGGCGTGGACTGATGATCGCTAAGCTCCCGGTTGCCAGATAAGATGCACACCGGTGAACTGCAATACCACAACATTATATCCCATAATATGGCTCTAATATCATAATGGTACACAAAACACTCTCGCCAGAGGAGCGGGACAAGTTGCTGCACAGGCTGCACGGCTATCTGGTGTGGGTCGGCGCCGAGATACCGCCAGTCTTTGAGATCAATGGCATGCAGATCCAGCTCCACGAACTGGTCTGGCGACTTATCAATAAAAAAGAACTGACTGATGACGAGATCGCCGGGATCGAATCGTTGATCTGCGGTCTTGAGAAGAGGGAGTCATGTGACGAAGCTGCCATCGCAAAAGCAAATATAACAGAAGAAGAGGCAGATAATCTGTACAAAGAAGCCTCCGGACTTTTACGCGCTATTATGAATCTGAAAGACCTCGAACGCGGGGCGCGTCCGGATGATTACGATCTTCGCAGGAAAGTTGCACAGAAGAAAATCAGAGATGCCAACGGCATGCTAAAATTTGTGGAAAAGTCGGGATAGGGATTGTAATGGACACACGACCCACCCTTGACGAATACTTCATGAACATCGCAGAAGTCGTTGCGACCAGAGCGACCTGCCTGCGAAACTGCGTAGGCGCAGTGATCGTGCATGACAAGCGTATTATAGCAACAGGCTACAACGGCGCACCCCGGAACCTTGAGCACTGTCTCGATATTGGTTGCATCAGGGATCAGGAGAATATCGAGTCAGGAACGATGCACGAGGTCTGCCGGGCGGTTCATGCCGAGCAGAACGCGATCATCCAGGCTGCG
>JAYEGZ010000240.1:0-6672 GCA_034659315.1 Methanobacteriota archaeon | reverse complement strand
TGTTGTCTATGTCAAGTGCGATAAGATAGTCAAGCCGCTGAAAAACGTCTTTGAGATTGCCGGTTGGGTCTTGATAAACCCCTCTGCCCACAAAATCCTTGATTGAGTAATATATCGTCACGATCTCCTCAGTTATCGATTCTGCGAAGCGGTCTGTTTCATGATCCGTACCGCTGCCATGACTTGGTGGTATCCTTTTGTAGATATCGGAACCATAAACGCGGGTGGTTTCTTTGTTTCTGTAAATTGGGGTCATGCGAGCCATATCAATTATAATGTAGACAAAATGTCTAATCACTTAAAACCTTCGATGTACGCGGGTTAATTTGAGAAACAAGTCAAATTGCCAGGTGTAATTTCAGATAATTTCCATATAAGTGGAATTAAGCGCGATCTTTATTTGACTCGTAATATTTCACTGCCGTTGTCGCGGGAGTTTTTAAAAGCGCGGGGTTGCGCGCCCGCAAACTATATATAACGTATGCGTGTAACAAAACGTAAATCAGTACAACGTCACAGTATATCCCGTTGCCTGACAACATAGGAAGTAACATACATGAATAAGAACATAATAACAACAATACTTGCGGCGATCCTTTTGATAGGATCTGCAGGCATGGCGTGTGCACATTTCACAATGGTCTTTCCAAGTGACAGTGAGGCTACTGTGTGGGATGTGACACCTGAGGACTACATAGCAACGATGGGCGAGACAAAGACCATCTACACAATGTGGGGGCACCCCTACGAACACATACTCTTTGACATGGCATCTGTGCCTGAGATCTCTGTCATGAAGCCTGACGGAACCGTCGAGCAGCTCACACCGACTGAAATTACGGTCAGTGGGCAGGGCGAGGACGGAAATCCTGGCGATTTCAAGGCATACAAAGCCTCGTTCACTGTTGACCAGGAGGGTGACTCGATCGTCTTCGTGAAATACGAAGATGAGGGCGAGAACCTGATTGACTACACCAAAGCAGCGATTCACTGCGGAGAAGAAGCGTGGATTGGCTGGGATTCCGAAGTAGATCAGCAGACAGAGGTCCTTCCGTATATGCGACCTTATGGTATGGAGGCTGGTTTCGTCTTCGGCGGAAAGGCACTTTACAATGGCGAGGCACTCACAGGCGCGCTTGTGGAAATTGAGATATACCACACACTGGATCTTGGTAATGAGATTGTGGGGATTGCAGAGGAGATGTTCGGATACGACCCTCCAATGGTATTCACGAGGCTCACCAAGTCCAACGACAATGGCGAATTTGTGTACACGCTCGATGAACCTGGGATATGGTTCGTTGGCGCAACAATGAAACCGGAAAGTGAGTCCGAGCGCAATGTGAGGGGCGTCTTCATCGTCCCAATACTCAAGCCATTCCCACCAGTGGAAGCACCTTCAGGAACGTCTGTATCGTCTTCGGAACTTACAAAAGCAGTAAATGATGCAAAGGCAGCAGCATCCGAGGCAAAAGCGGCGGCAGAACGTGCAGCATCATCTGCGACATCTTCGCCCGGATTCGGAGCGATCTTTGCCGCAGTCGGGCTGCTTGCAGCGATTGCAATTCTAATGCGTCGGAAGTAAGAGACTGTGACCGATGAAGGATGGATCAGCAGGGGTTTTAGCACCCCTGCAAATATTTTATGATGAACTATATGGTTGGGCCGTTGAAATGTATTCCACGGTGGTGTTGAAATGAAAGTGGTGAAAAGCTTGAATATGATGCTTTTGCTCGTCCTGTGCATGGCACTCGTATGCCCGGTTGCGTCCGCTCACAGGGTGGTCGTGCAGGGCTATGTGAACGAGATCGCGGTCAAGGCGTATTACGGTGGCGGAGGCATGGATCCCATGGCTTATGCGGATGTTGAGGTCTACTCAATCAGGGACGGGCAGGAAGATGAATTGTACAACACAGGAGAGACCAATGAGGATGGTATGTATTATTTCGCACCGAAGATCGGTATATCCGAGTACCGAATAGTAGTGGAAGCGACAGGGCACAGAGGCGAAGAGACGTTTAACATCGCAAAAGGGGCAGAATCAGAGGAAGACGAAGAAGATGCAGCAAATATGCCGCTCACGCAGATGATCACAGGATTCGGATATCTAACAGGACTTGCCGGGATAGCAATGCTTCTCACAGCCCGGAAGATGAAGAAACAGTATGAAAACAAGTAATAGGAGGGAATAAATGGTACATATATCAGATGGAGTTCTTGCGGAGTGGCTATGGGGCGGCGGCTGGGCGGTAACAGCCATAATCATTGCGTATGCACTCTCAAAGATGAGAACCGAGGATGTGCCGCGACTCTCAGTCATCACCGCCGCAGTATTTGTCTCGTCGCTCGTCCACCTATCGGTTGGACCCACAAGTGTTCACTTCATATTAAATGGCTTTGCAGGCGTGATGCTCGGAATACTTGCATATCCATGCATCTTTGTAGCGCTCGTCCTGCAATGTTTCCTATTCGGGCATGGCGGGGTTACGACGATCGGGATCAACACCGTCAACATGGGCGTTCCCGCACTCATTGCATACTTGATATTCAGAGCCGGGACCAGTCTTGACATTAGACCCGAAACAAAGAAGCGGGCATCATTCTCCGGCGCGATCGCTGGAGGCGTGGGTGTAGTGCTTGCACTCCTGTTTCTTGCAACGGAACTGATCACAACCGGCGAAGAGTTTATTGAGACGACGGTGCTTGTCGTGAGCACGCACATCCCGATCATCGCAGTCGAGGCGATCTTTACCGGAGTGATCGTCGGGTTCATCGCGACAGTCGAACCTGAACTGTTCGGGAGGAAGTGATACGGTGGCAATCTGACATGATTTCAGAGATCGACAGATATGCAAGCCTTTCCTCACCAATTCACAGGTGGGACCCACGTTTAAGGCTTGTATCTATATTCACACTGATATTCTCAGTCATACTTCTCTATAACCTGCAACTGGTCATAATCGGTATGATATTTGCAATTGTTCTGACCGGCATATCAAAAATACCGTTTTCCTTTGTTCTCTCCCGCATGAAACTGGTATTCATCTTTGTGATACCATTCTTTGTGATCCTCCCGTTTACCTTTATGAACACAGATACCGGAGTCGAGATAGCGAGCTTCGGCGGAATCACACTGAGTTACAGAGGAATCGAATACGCTGTGTTCGCAGCGATGATCGTGCTAAAAGCCCTCGTAGCCGTGATGCTAATCTTCCCGATGATCGGGACCTCCAGGATGGATATTACGATCAAGGCACTTGAGGGTCTGCATCTGCCAAACAAGCTGGTCCAGATGTTCGCATTCACGTACCGGTACATCTTTGTGCTGGATGATGAATTCGTGCGGACGGATCGGGCGCTTGCAGCAAGGGGATTTAAAAAACGAGGCAACATGTACACACTCACAACGGTCAGCAAGGCGATTGCGATGCTCTTTGTGAAGAGCTACGAGCGAGCAGATCGCGTCTTCAATGCGATGCGATCTAAGGGCTACACAGGAACGATCGCCACACTCCATGAATTTCACGCCAGAAGACAGGACTGGATCAACACAGCCATCGTCGCCGGGTTCGCGATTCTTTTACAGGTGGCAGCAACATCTAACACGTTCAGCGCAACAGGTGGTTTTATATGACTGAGAAAGCGACGAGGGCTGCGATACATGTCCACGATCTGAATTACGCTTATCCTGACGGAACGGTTGCGCTCAAGCAAGTCTCATTCGAGATTGCAAGAGGCGAATCCGTAGCACTCGTCGGACCAAACGGCGCAGGCAAATCAACACTCCTCTTGCACTTAAACGGCATCCTGCATAGCACCAGATCACGCGGAGCGGTTGAGATCCTCGGCAAGCCCATCGATCCCAAAAAAGTGCACGAGATGCCAAAGAAGATCGGGATCGTCTTTCAAAACCCTGATGACATGCTCTTTATGCCGCTTCTCAGCGATGACGTTGCGTTTGGTCCGATCAACCTCGGTGTTGCGAAAGATGAGGTGAAACAGCGGGTTCGGGAATCGCTCGAGCGGGTCGGGCTTGCCGGCTACGAGAATAGAGTCTCGCACCATTTGAGCGGCGGCGAGAAGAAGCGGGCTGCGATCGCAACGGTTCTCTCGATGGATCCGGAGATCATAGCGATGGACGAGCCCACCGCAAATCTGGACCCAAAAAGCAGGGCTGAACTGATAGAGATTCTAAAGGGGCTGAAAAACGAAGGGAAAACCCTCATTGTCATCACGCACGACGTGAATGCGATCCCTGAACTTGCAGACCGCGTCATCGTCCTCAACAGGACTGTTGTTGCGGACGGAACCACCCGCAAGGTCTTCGCAGATACAGAGATGCTTCTGGCGGCAGGACTCGAGATCCCGACGATCATGCAGTTCTTTGAGGTGCTTCAGGCGTTTGGGTATCCGTGTGATGTGCTCCCGCTCTCGATTGAGGACGCTGTTGGGAACATGACACAGACGATCGAGAACGGATCCGGGCACGTGCATCTGCATATTCACAAACATACGCACAGTGAGATCGATTCTGCCAGAAGCAAGTATCAACATCATCAGAATGATTGCCAGTGATGATGGTGGCGTCGCACGCCAATTCACTTCCACCCGTCCGCATTCGAGATCGTATCTGTCCCTACAACATCCCCATCTCGCAGCCTCCCGAGTCTCACAACACCCTGCGTGTTTTGCCCCTGCATCCTTAGGGTGTGCATAGGAATCGGATCACGTTTTCGTTCTGGCTTGTGACAAGTAGTTCGTCGCCCCCATCAAGCTTGAGCGCAATGATACCACCCTTTTGCGGGTGACTCAAACTCTGATAGCGGCGTTCGCTTGATAATTCCGTTTTTGTCCACATCGCAAGGTGATGCTTGGAATAAAACTAAGCAACATTTACAAGGGGCGAGACAGGAGATTGGGAAAAGAGATGGATGCCCGGCAAATATAAATTTAGGGGAGAACGTATGGTCAAACACTATCAGCACACACAAATCGGATATTTACTTATAATTGCGTTAGCCATCGTGCCGCTTTTCATGGCATATCGCATGACGGTTCATGGTTTCAATTGGATCGATTTTTCAGCCATAGTGCTCATAGGAGTCTTTCTGGTGTTATTCGCCACACTAACTGTTGTGATTGAGGAAAATATTCTACGAATTCGATTTGGACCAGGAGTACTCCGAAAGAATTTTTCTTTGGAAGACGTTGAATCATGCCATGTCGTGAAGAATCCCTGGTACTACGGATGGGGAATTCACCTAACTCCTCACGGCTGGCTTTATAATGTTTCTGGATCTTATGCCGTTGAAATTAAGATGAAAACGGGTATGAAATATAGAATTGGCACCGATGTTCCAAATGACCTTGAGACAGCTATTCGACAATCGATTGATAGAACGGTGAGGTGACGGCATATAATAGCGTGTTTGCGGTTCGTTGGCGCTTCGCCAAATGTCTACGGCACAACGTATTCGCAAAAACGTTATCAAACTCCGCGCCACCCCAAACGAGTGTCCTTGAGCCCTAATCTTCCATATCGTTCTCAGCGAGTCTGCCAACCCTCGCCACAGCAACCGCACGGTCGCCCGCGTCGAGCCGCATGATCCTGACACCCTGGGTATTTCGCCCCTGCATCCTGATATCGCGCACAGGAATCCGGATGATGTTTCCGTTCTGGCTGGTGACGAGGAGTTCGTCGTCCTCGTAGACGGTTTTGATCGCTATCCCTAGCCCGTTTCGCAGATTCGGGATGATGGTGATGATTCCTTTCCCTCCGCGCCTTGTGACGCGATATTCATCAAATTCGGTCCGCTTCCCATATCCATTCTCGGTCAGGGTCAAGAGCGCGGCACCCGCCTCCATGATCTCCATATCGACCACATAATCATCAGCCGCAAGACTGATCCCACGAACGCCACGTGCAGCCCTGCCCATGCTGCGAACATCAGGAGCATGGAACCGGATCGCCTTTGCATAAGCGGTGCCGATTATGATGTCATCGGAATCGTTGACCCGCCTCACCGAGACCAGTTCGTCGTCCTCATCCAGCTTGAGCGCAATGATCCCGCCCTTTCGGGGGCGACTGAACTCTGATAGCGGTGTTCTCTTGATAATTCCGCGTTTTGTCGCCATCGCAAGGTAATGATCAGAATCAAACAGAGCAACCTTGACAAAAGCCGTAACACTCTCGTTACCGGACAATTCCAGGAGATTCACTATCGCCTTTCCTTTCGACTGCCTGCTCCCCTCCGGAATCCGGTAGACCTTGAGCCAGTGAATCCGTCCCTTATTTGTGAAAAATAGGATGTGATTGTGAGTGTTTGCAGTGAAGATGTCCTCAACGACGTCCTCTTCCTTTGTTCCCATGCCGATAACCCCGCGTCCACCACGCCCTTGCTGCCGGTACGTGTCAAGGGGCACGCGCTTGATGTAACCGGTATTCGAGATCGTGAGGATCACATCCTCGGAAGGGATTAAGTCCTCATCCTCAAACTCCTCGTGTGCCGCCAGTATCTCGGTTCTCCGCAGGTCCGCGTACTTATCCTTAATCGCAAGAAGCTCCTCTTTTATCAGGTCAAGGACCTTCTGCGGGTTTGCAAGAACTTCACGCAGGAATGCAATTGTCTCTTCGAGCGCCGCATATTCAGCCTCAAGTTTCTCGCGCTCAAT
>JAYEGZ010000239.1:0-6702 GCA_034659315.1 Methanobacteriota archaeon | reverse complement strand
AGACTCGGATGTGAAGATGGTAATCGGATCGTACAAGAAATGCCTGTGGACCGGGATATGATTCGCATAGATAACTGGGATGCATATATACTCCAGTCCTATAGCTCGTCGCCGATCTCAACGACGGCCCACAGATTGTCCGGGATTGTAAGTACTGTGTTTCGATGATGTACGCCCCATAACGCGTTTTGGAGAGATCTTGCCCCTGTGTCTGTGTGATTCTTGCCGCAATTCGAGCAGATAGACTGTTAGCATCCGAAATGGACTATTAATATGGTTCTGCAATGTTCGCACTGATGAAAGCAGCGACTCACGTCCTTGCAGGAGTCTGCGCAGCAGCGGCAAAGCCGGCATCTTATTGATTTCCTTGACCTAAACGTCTCTCTGGGGTTGTCTTTCCTTGCGAGGCGGAATGCGCCCCACTTATAGTTGTCCTCGAAAATGTGTCGTACAGAAAGGGTAGCGGTAAGGAGACCGATGAGAACTGCGACGATGTATGTTTCGGGTGAGGGGATGTCGAGATACACCGGATATGTATGGTTGAGGCGACAAGTGGTGCGTAAGGAGGTTTTGAGTTTATAGTGCACATGCCATAAAAAGTCACAAATTTATAGTAGTTAACCACAAAGTTTATAATGTATGAATGCCACTGCAGTTTTTGTGGATGTTGTAAACCTGTAGGATGTGATATAAATGAATATTAGAAGAAAAAGCAACTATGTCATTTTGTTGGCAGTGTTGATGATAACCATACCAACCGTAGCACCTTGTACCCTTCCGGCTTCCATAGGTGATTACGTCTGGGACGATCTCAACAGAGACGGTATACAGGACGCAAGCGAACCTGGCATACCTGATGTCACAGTCAAACTCTACGACTGCGATGGTAACCTGGTAGACACAACCACCACCGATGGAGACGGCATGTACAGCTTCACGGAACTTACACATGGTGACTACTGCGTGAAGTTCACACTCCGCGATGGAATGGTCTTCAGTCCGGCGAATGTGGGCGATGATACGGCAGACAGCGATGCCAATCCGGTCACAGGAATGACTGTGTGTACCACGCTTGATCCTGATGAGACCGATCTGACATGGGATGCAGGAATGTATGTACCTGATGCTGCTATCGGCGACTACGTCTGGGACGATCTCAACAGAGACGGTATACAGGACGCAAGCGAACCTGGCATACCTGATGTCACAGTCAAACTCTACGACTGCGATGGTAACCTGGTAGACACAACCACCACCGATGGAGACGGCATGTACAGCTTCACGGAACTTACACATGGTGACTACTGCGTGAAGTTCACACTCCGCGATGGAATGGTCTTCAGTCCGGCGAATGTGGGCGATGATACGGCAGACAGCGATGCCAATCAGGCCACAGGAATGACTGCGTGTACCACGCTTGATCCTGGTGAGACCGATCTGACATGGGATGCAGGAATGTGTGTTATGCCACCTTCACCTGGTACCGGAACCCCTGGCTACTGGAAGAATCATCCTGACGCATGGCCTGTTGGTGGAATCACCATCGGCGATGAGTCCTATACAAAGGATGCTGCAATAGAGCAAATGGAAAAGCCTGGAAAAGGTGACAAAACTTACACCATGTTCGGGGCGCTGGTTGCTGCTAAATTGAACGTACTCATCGGCAACGAGGATTTCTGCATTGAAGCTACCATTGATGCGGCTGATGATTGGATGACGATGACAAACTACGGACCAGTCGGCAGTAATATACGTGGCAGCAGTGATGCTTGGGAGATTGGCGAGCCGCTATATCAGGAATTGGATGCCTACAATAATGGCGAGCTTTGCGCACCCTCACGTGATGACATAGAAGATGACACAGAAGTAGAAGACCAGTGAAACAACGATGGTTACTCAGGCTTGGCCTGAGTTACTTTTTTTCTTTTTTGTAATGTGCAGCTTAGTCTCAGGACTTTATCTTACAATCGCATCCCCTTCCGATTTTTTGAGGTGGCACATACACATTGACCTTGAACTCTGCATCGATTATACCTTTGCTCAATTATCGCATCCATCTTCTCATTGTTGACCTGCACGGGGTCTTAGACCGCGATCGCGGTATCGTTTGGATCGGTTCTTGCCAAATCCAAGATACGATACCATCAGACAGTACACAGCCATCACGGGTCCCCGCGAAAACTCAGATACAACTCAATCTATCGTAAGAATCGCTGTTTAACCAACGCATCCACTCGATGTTGCACTGCGTTTGAGTTAGTTTTCTGCTGTGAAATTAGTTGCGACCTGCACAATCGGAAAATCCGGTGAAATACCATATCCTTAAATTTTACCGCAGAGAAAGCCGAGAATGAAGACTCGGATCAGTCTTAAAACTCTTGTGCCCTATCTCGCTCTCCACGGTGATAAATCACTGACTTTTCAGACAGTGCATCTCAAACGTTTTAGAAGCAATTTCCATACCTTACAGAAGAAATTACAAGAGTGGATCAAAAACGCAACCGAAATAAAATAAAAAAGCGTGGATGGGCATATCCATCCACCGCTCCATCTCAATCGATTCAGTTCCGCCTCTGCAGCAGATACGCTACAGCCATAAGCCCGCCAAGTGCCGGAATAATCCCAAAACCGGGCGTGGATGCGGCTGCTTCGTCTGCACCTTCGCCGGCTTCGGTCCCGGTTCCTGCCTTCGCATTGAAATCAGCGAGATTCAGGCTCTCGCCCGGCTTTGTTGCGCTGATCAGGTTTCCTGATGCGTCCTTCTCAACATCGTATCCGAGCGCCTCAAAGTCGATGACGTGATCTTCGTGACAGTCCTTGCAGGTCAGCGCATCACCCTTTGGCGAGACCCCGTGGAAAAGCCCCATGTACCGTTTGGCGTCCACATACTGGATCGGGTCATATATCTTGCCGGTAGATATGAAGAGCGCCTGGGTCATGTTGTCGGTCAGAAGTACGGTCATGGTCTGAAACGGCAGCAGGTACGTACCATCCCACGGCTGTCTGCCAAGATGCAGCCTTGCCGAGTAGATCTTTGACGCAGGATTATCGATTTCGCCAACAGGTTCTGCCATCATCACGAATCCGTCGCTGTCAGGCACAGCCGGGTCTGCGAGGTCCAGTATCTCGGACCATCTGTTCCACCAGACATGAATCGGTGCAGGGTTACTCTCACGCACCACATACGGAGTGTACATCGTCATACGCAGCGCATTATTGTCGTTTGGGGGTCGATATCCCCAGTCACGGGACATCTCAACAGTATGCGCCTTGCCGTACGATGTGACGTGGCAAGCTGTGCAGTAGATCCTGTCCGTGTGCTGGTTGTACATCGAGCCCTCGTAATGTGGCTCTTCGCCGTGACACCTGGCATCGTCACAGGTGACCAGGAAATCAGTATCATCGACCCGCATATCCATGCCTCGGCCTGATACGTGATGGTCTATAAAGACGTGACAGTCCTGGCAGTTCATGCCAGCGCTCATGTGCACATCAAGGTCTCGCGAGACCTCATCCGCACCCATCGCAAGCTCGATATCGCCCCGCTTGTTGTTGTCTCCGCCTCCCGCTGTTGCATGGCAGCGCAGGCACATCTCACGCGTGGGCAGTCCGACACCACGGGCAGCTCTAGTCGCATCGATCGACGGATCAGGACCCGTCGAGGTCTTCTTGTAGTTCGGTGCGTGGCAGATCAGGCAATCGATCTTCTCAACCGAAAAATCGTTCTCGAATAAGCCATAGCCGGCATGACATTTGCCACAGAGGGCGTCATTCGATTCGGCGCCCACGCAGAAATCATTCACACCAACAAGTTTACCTGTCGCCCCGCCTTCCTTTCCAACGACGTGTGTCGCCTCGCCCATCCACGTATTATGGACTGACGTTGCGAAATCATCGCCCGCCTCCTGATGACACGCAAGACAGGTCGCAGCGCCAGTATACTCGTCAATTCCAGCATGCGATCCTGTAGCCGCAGCCGATGCGGCCTGCGCAATCAGCAGACAGAAAAGCAGAACAACAGAAAACCTCGCCGCGGTGATATGGCGCAGGGTGGTCGCATTTTGTATCTTCATCGTCTATTCCTCATTTCGGTATATATGTGTAGACATTAGACATTACGATTATAGTAATCACGTCTACGTTATACACAACGCTGCTACGATAAACTACTTTAACCTTTTGGCGACATTCGCGGTCGCCGTCGGCACTGTCTAAAAAATCCAGTGATTTCCGCCGACTCGTGATAAAATCATCACCAAGAGAATCGCGAATGACGCGAATTTGGTTGTCACAAAATCGAGGGCGATTTCACTGAATATTCCGATTGTGCATCACAGCAACCGCGTCGTCTCCTTCGGTCTTGGTGTCTTCACGACGAGGAACCGGAACACCGACTCGCTTTCATTAAGCAGACGGTGCGGAACCCGGGAAGGACTCTCGATGAACTGATCCGCCACGACCTCCTCGCGTTCGTCGCCTATCTCAACAACGCCGCGTCCTTCGAGTATGTAGAAGAAGACATCAACCGGAGTTGCGTGGAGTTTCAACGCCTCGCCAGGCTGCAACGTGATGTGTACTGCCTGGACATGCTCGGAGTCATGAATCATCGACGCATGAACACCGTGCGGGTTTGGGGACACGGGAGCCGATCTTGCATCGACAATCTTCATCAGAGCACTCCTTTTGCAAACTCCTCAAACCCGATCCGGTCGATGAAGTCGCCGATTCGCTCCTTTGGCTTCGCATTCGCGGTGTAGTAGTCAAAGACGCTCTGTGCGACCTTCTTCGCATCATCAATCGACTCTACGTATGTCAGTTCCTGTGCGATTCTCGGTTTCTTGCCAGCCTCGCCTCCGACAACTACCTTGAAGCCTTTCTTGAAGCCGAAGAATCCAAGGTCCTTAACCCAGGACTCGCCGCAGCAGTTCGGACAGCCTGATACGCCGATCTTGAACTTCGCTGGAAGGTTCATGCCGTGGTACTCCTCGTGCAGAGCCATTCCGAGCCCGAGACTGTCTGCGATGCCTTTCTTGCAGAAAGTCGTTCCCGGACAGATCTTGACACTCCGGACACATAGCCCGATCGCGGCGCCCGGACTCATCCCAAGGTCATTCCATGCGCTATCGATGTCTTCTTCCTTGAGTCCCACAATAACCATCCGCTGTGCGCTTGTTATCTTTATCGCGGCTGCACCGTACTTTTCCGCGACTTCCGCAATCTTTCGCAGGGCATCTGGCGATACTACGCCTGCCGGAGTGTCCGGCGCTATCGCATAAGTCTCTCTGTCTCGTTGCACGACTGCTCCCTTCTCTGGTATGTCGTTCTTCTTCTCGTTACTCATCTTTATCACCTCTCTGTGTTTTTACCATCCATGCGCATCGAATCGCATGAGAATTCCTTTCAGCCCTGCTTTATGCCGGGCTTCGTCTTTGGATGCTCGCTCAAAGAACCGAGCTGCATCGATGTTGCCTTCCGCCTCGGCTGCCTTCGCGGCGTCCGCTTTCTCGGTTTCAGCCATAGTCTCGCCTTTGAGCATCATCTCGAGGTTTGCCTTGGTGTCGCCGACCATGCCAAGTATCTCTGCAATATCTGCGGCATGCCATGCCTCATCCATCGCGAGTTGCCTGAAGTACAGCGCTGCTGTGTGATGTCCTTCGCGCTCTGCCTGCTTTGACATCGCAAGGTAGAGCCCGACCTCTGTTGTCTCTCCCTTGAAGTGTGCTTTGAGTTCGCTTTCTGTAGTCATTTATTAAAGACCTCCGCCGTTGTTAGATGGTTGCGTAAACCTTTTAATAGTTTACTGTTGCGTTGATGTGTATTGCGAGTATATAACATTATGGTGCGGAAATCGTCCATAAATCTTGGCAAAAGTACGAAGATCAATACGGTGATGCGCAATGATTGTTGATGTGGGCACGGAGACTATAGACCCGCCCCTCGTCGGAACCGCAAGTTAAAACTTCATTGCAGAGCCTTGGCGATAGCGTTCCGGTCTTTTATTTTGGTAGTGTACTAACTTTCGTGACCTAACACAATTTTTCATCTTTTATGCACCCCACTGATGGTGATTTTGAATGGCATATCAAAATTATGTAAAATCGCCATCAAGCCCGATGATTGTTAATTCAACGTCATGGTTTATGGGACACTACCTTTATTTTGCCTTTCTCGATGGAAACTGCCAGTAGCTTTTCAATCAGATCAATCTCTTTATCAGAGAATGTTTCATCATATTTATTGTCCCTGAATATCTTATCCCGGATCGCCTCAAGAATAAACTCCTGAATATTTCTGTAACCATAATTCTCGACATACTGTTCGGTAGCTGACTGTAATCTGGCTGGCAAACGAATATTTATCTGTGCGCCTGCAGAAGTCATGGATACCAATGTATATCTATCGGTACATAATCATACCGATTGCTTTCATGCTTCCCTGCCTCCTGATTTCCGGGCTTTCTCCGAACAATCAATCCACCCTGCGCATCACAAGAGAACCATCCCTCATCGGAACCGCCACATACGTCTCCGATGTGCCCACCTCGTACTTGCTGTACCGCATCGATTCGAACCTGCCGGCACCGACAAGTTTTCGGATGAGCGACATGTCGGCACCCGTGATCCGGGTCTTCTCCGCAGGCGGACTGGTCACAAGTTTCCTCCGGGAATAGATCGCACCACCTTTCATATCGGCTCCGGCATA
>JAYEGZ010000238.1:0-6720 GCA_034659315.1 Methanobacteriota archaeon | reverse complement strand
GTTTGTCTTTGAGTTTCATTGGCACGTACCTTTAGCACTATATAAACCCCGCACTCGCCCAATCGCTTCGAGGAGTCCCGATTTCATCAGGAAGACCGGTCGCCTTGACCCTTGCTCGAAGCGCCACGAGATACCGTTCTTTATCCCCATCCACGCGATCAAGATTTACCCCTGTAGCCATGCCCCGGTCCGCAACTCTGGGTGTATTGAGACCGAATTCGCACGTCAAGGATCTGTCAACCGGTTCCAGACTCTTTCTGATCCACCACGAAGACGACTACGATCTGGAGCTTATCCGGACGACGATCTCGTGAATATCCAAATTTTGCCAGAACACACTCGTTCCCTTCGAAATATGTCGAGGTAAGATCGATATCAAGCCCCCTCCACCGCCCGCAAATCAACGGCAAGCCCGCGGCTTGACCTGACCATCTCCGGTCCGCTCATCATCGCCCTGCCTACCCCAATTGCTATGCTGCCCTGCACGATCACCTCATCCATTTGCCGGATCTGCGGATCGGCATCGACAACACCGGGCGCAAGGACCGATCCTTTCGGCAAGAAATCATCGATCCGGACTCGGTAGATGTCAGGGGGCATCAGAGCTGCTCCTGCAAGCGTAAGCGAAATCGTGCCATATCCGGAGGAGCTTGCGATCCGTGCGCCGTCTGCAAATACCCAGAACCCTGACCTGCTCGATTTTATCTGCGCGTGGTCAGGGATCAACTGTTCGCCAACCCCAAATCCGAACTGGTAATCAGCAATCGCGCGAACCGTTCGGAGCCTTGATACTTTGCTGCGTGATTTCGATTTTGTTTTTGATTTCGCTTGCTGCGACGATACGCTGCGCACAACAGCCTCCCGCAGGCGGGCGAGCGAATCATCGGCGAGGGGGCTTCTGCCATCGATTGCGGAATACGTGATCTCAATTCCCAGATCCCGCTCTACCGTCCTGCAGACCTCTGCAAACCCGCCACTGACATGCGCTATGATGTTTTCGTACGCATGTTTCTCAAGATACCCGCGCAGGCACGAGGCTACCCACGCAGTCTCATCGAGACCCCACTGCCCTGTAACAGCGATATCATAGTGAGCCGCCGGATAAATGGTCTCAAGCTCTCTTGGGACGACCCCGAGCGGCGATGTTAGTATGATCTCGTGCACCTGCCGCCGGTACCCGGAGAGCGCATCGATGAACTTTGCGTGTGACATTGAGTGTGAGTACGGTTTTCTTGCAGAGCAAGGAAGTATCACAAGAGTGTCCGTGTCTGACAGATCCGGCGGAGCAAAACGCGAGAGCACCCGCTCAGCGAACCGGGTCACCTCGACGCGATTTTGTGATTCGGCGGTGTTTGCGATTAAGGTGCTTTTCCGCATCGTCGGGGTTCTTTCTTCAAGATATGTATGCTCCTGATCCAGCAATCTGAGAACCGCCGTGAGATATGGGCGAGACCTGCATTGCTTCTCCACATAGTCCCGAAATACCCCGTCACGGATGCATTCACGCACCAATCTCAATTCTTCGTCCAGTTTGATGACATTGTGGCGCGCAATCAGTCTGACGCGCTCTGGTCCTGGCAGGCTCTGCAACTGTTCCGGTGTTTCGATCGTTGTGCAGACCTCGCAGGCACACGGGAATTCTCGGAGTTGATCAACGGGTTTTTCTCCATCGCGGGTCAAATACCGATTCTGATATCCTTTTATGATAGCAGCGGTGTCATCAACGAGATCAACCCCGAGATAGATCAGCACTGCAAGATTCTCAGGAGTTGCAAGCGCGGGAGCGTACAGGGCGGTGTCAGGACTGGTGTTGTTCTTCAGTTTTATCACAGTACTTGTAAGCAGCCTTGCCTGATTTTCGAGCAGGGCTGCCGCACCGATTATATACAGATCGCGCTTTTCCGGTACTGCGGTCTGCATCGGATGAACCACCTCGCCTGTCGCACCATTGCCAAGGGGCGGTTCGGATGCGCCGTTAAGCGAGTCGGGCAGGTCAAAAGAGCGGTCGATCAATTCTTGCGGTGCATACCGCGGCAGCGATCGATGCGGCAGTACCAGTAACTTCCCCGGATCCGCCGATTCGATCATGCGATCATCCCAAACACATCCACAATCGACGATGCTGCCCTTGCGCCTGCGAAGCAATTCGGAATCCAGGATAGTTGGTGTCCGGATTCGCTGGTCAAGCATCAGTCTACCGATCCTTGCCGCGCAGTCCCTCTGTGTCACCTCAAAATATCGAGTCATTTCAACATCACCATGTTCTACTGCTGCTGATTTTACCGCGAATCCGGATATTGTAAGAATAGCGCAGGTTATGCAGATCCGGATGCCACATCTGTAACCTCCCTGTACGCCGCAAACATCTCTGCCCTGGTATCATCCGCCTGATCCGCGCCAGGCTCTGCAAAGAGCCATACCTGATCCGCGCCACCGTGCACAATCCTCGGACACGCGAGCATGTCGGTGCTCGATAGCCGGTATGCAACCTCAACTCCGCTTGGCGCAATCCATGCGCCAGTATCGGTGAGTTTCACGACCAGTCTGCCCCAGTCAAACCCGCTCTTCGTCCCGATCACTGTGCTCAGATGGACGCGCTCTCCTGCAACGTACTCCTTAATCCCACTGTTGAACCGCTTGTATGCAGGATCGTTTCGGTCCACGGACGCATTCCTCAGGAAACGCTCTGCCACGTCGGCAAAGAACGGGGCAAGCCTGCGATCGTCAGGTTTCGGTGTTGCGAGCGACACCCCGACAAACGTGACCGCACTCACCAACACCCCGATCAAAACGCCGTGTTCAATTAGAAATGGTGAAATATTATCTAATTTTCCAAAATACGTAGCTTCCGCAACTATCAGTGCAATCTGGGTACCGCCGCCGAGGACCAGGCCTGCAAGAGCACCCTGCGCGGTTGCACGCTTCCAGAAGAGTGCGCCCATGATCGGAAGGAAATATGAAGCGGTGCCGATGACGGTTGCCATGATGACCGCATCCAGTATAGTATCGACACGCATGCTGATTGCGGCAGAGACGATCACCATCGCTACGATCAGTAAGCGGTTGATGGTTCGCATCTCGCCCATGGTTGCGCCAGGTTTGATGAAACGCTGGTAGATGTCCCTTGATAAGCATGATGCGCCCGATGTCGCAAACGTGTCTGCGCAGGACATCGAGGCTGCGGCAAAGCCGATTGCGATTGCTGCGAGTAGTACAGGCGTTGATGCAAACGTGTCCAGGATGAATGTGAGATACAACTGTTCGGCAACGTGCGGATCAGGGGGCACTTCATATAGCGAGTGCAGCCCGATCGCCGCAAGGAAACATGCGCCGAACACGACCGCAACCAGTACCGAGCCGAGCAACATTCCGGATCGGGCTGATTTCACATCTCTTGCAGCCCATACGCGCTGCCACGGGTCCTGCTCTGTGACCCAGCCCGGGAGCATGGCGATCTGCATGATAAAGACGCCAACGATCCCACCAAGTGCGAACAGATTCCAGAAACCAGGTTCCATAGCGCTGAACAGGTCTGACACGGATACATCCTGCCCGTGCGCCGGCGTAAAGAGCGCAAGTACGCCAATCATAATCGCAAGAGCTGCAAGGAATATGAACTGGACTGTGTCGGTCCAGATGACCGCTCTAAGACCGCCAAGTGTCACATAGAGCGAGATTGCGATGACCATGATCGCTGCCGAGTATACCGGCGGTATGCCGTAGAAGACCTCCAGCACATAGCCAAACCCCTTGAAATCTGCGACCGCGAAGAGGATCATCACAATCGTGATCGCAATCGCAATCGGTGCCCGCAGTACCGGACCATACCTAATCTCAATCAGTTCGGGCTGTGTGAGTGACGGGAGTCGCTTGATCCGCGGAACAAGAAAGGCGATTAGTGCAAGCGCAATAATATTCGGCGCAACAAATATCCAGACCGATCCAAGCCCGATCGAGAGGAACAATCCGGTAACGCCGAACAAAGCGCCCGCGGTGAGCCACGACGCCGCTGCAGACATCCCGATGTTTACAGTCCCGATCTCTCTTCCTGCGATCCAGAAATCAGTCATAGTCCGCTGTTTCTTTGCAAAATGCCATCCGATCGCAATCAATGTGGCAATGTATAATAGAAGTAATATCAGGAATGTTTGCATGTTATCTCACCGGTATTATTTTCGCACAATATGCTATTATAGTTGTATGGGGCATCTGGCTCGATGGCATATATACCTGCGTTTTCCGGCAGTGTATTATTGTCTCAACAAATTAATTTTAGACAATTTTATAATCCGGTCACTAAACCCCGCACTTAAGTACAGAGCCTGTACATAGCGATTCACCGTTCCACGCATACAATTCCTGCGTCCTGATATTCACCGCTTCACAGGTCTTACAGATAACCACTGTGCCTCGGCGATTGCCTCCAACCGGAATATTCCCTGACACTTTGGCGTCATCACTACATGATCAGTCAAAAACGTTATCATGCGTAGATCATGGCGGAGTTCCGCGTTTCATGTGAGGGGGATGAGAACCCCTCGTATGTAAAGCCTTCTTGAGAACACACTCTTGAGAAGTCAAATTTCTGATAATGCAAATTCAAAAAAACACCCCCAAAACAGCGCTAGTTAGGGGAGAGCGCTTCAAAAAGCCGCTGATGGGATTCGAACCCATGATCTGCTGATTACGAATCAGCTGCTTTACCGAGCTAAGCCACAGCGGCACGGCGTAACACACTCACTTCCGGATGTCTCCAGGGAGTCTCCGGATGCATCATCCATGATGTGTTATGTTATGTTTACAATCCCAACATTTAAGGGTTGTGACCCGCCGATGTCATGTATATGAGGATCATCGCATTTGTGGGCATGCCGGCGTCAGGCAAATCCAGAGCAGCCCAGCTGGCACGCGAGCATGGCATTCCTGCGGTCGTGATGGGCGACGTCGTTCGGACGGAGGCAGAAAGATGCGGGCTTGACCAGAGTGATGCAAAGATCGGTAGTGTGGGCGACCGGCTGAGGGCAGAAGAAGGTATGGACGCGATTGCTAAGCGCGCTGTGCCAGCGATCCAAAAACTCCAAAAAGATGCGGATATCGTGGTGGTAGATGGTATCAGAGGGCTTGCAGAGGTGGATTTGTTCAGAAAGGAGTTCGGGGGTGATTTTATGCTGATATCAATCGTTGCGCCATTTAATATCCGGCTGGAGCGAATGTCACGCAGAAAACGATCCGACGCAGTCACTGATCCGGACGCATTGAAAACGCGGGACGAACGTGAACTGAAATGGGGGCTTTATGAAGCCCTCGAATCGGCGGATCACGTCATCCGGAATACAGGTACGCTCGATAAATTCCTGATAGAAGTTGGGTCTGTGATTGATCATCTGCTGAGTGAGTGATTGCTATGAAAAACGATTTTTCCACAAAAAATCGAGTAAAAACTGCCCTCCGGGTGGGGGCTGGCGATATACTTTTTCATAAACGGAAAAGATTTGTAGAGTGACTGGACGTTATAGAATGTATGCTATGAAAAAAGCTCTGATAAGCGTATCTGACAAAAGAGGTGTGAAAAAGTTTGCAAGCGATCTATCAGATATTGGGATGGAGATAATTGCAACAGAAGGTACAGCAAATGAAATTTCACAAAACGGGATTCCAGTGACCCGCGTATCTGAGTTTACTGGATTTTCGGAGATGTTTGGCGGTAAAATAAAGACGCTCCACCCGGCAGTCCATGCTGCGATTGCGACAGCGGATATCGCGGTCGTTGTCGTGAACTTAATCCCGATAACATCGATTGAGCGCATGGACCTAGGCGGCATCACGCTCCTTAAATCGGCAATAAAGAACTTCAAAAACGTAGCCGCCGTAACAGACCCCGGACAGTATGAAGGCGTCATCGAAGAGATCGGCAGCAACGGTGATGTTTCCGCTGAGACCCGGCTAAAACTTGCGATACAGGCATCTGCGTACATTGTAGACTACGAATCGCGTGTCCACAAGATTCTTGAGGCAACGCTTGGGTTGACTGCCACTGTGGTCTTGCCAACCCCACAGATGTGAGCATTCACTATACAAAGACTGGCGCGGGTATTACAGCGATCTGCAGTATTGCGGGCACCTCCGGCTGCCGTTTACATGGAAAGCCCGTGCAACTTAAAAATCCCGTTTGCGTTCACTCCAGAATGCCAGCCCAAGCGAGCTTACCGATTGCCACCTTCTGAATCTTTTTGAAGGGTTCTGTTCGGAAGACGAACTGCGAGACATCTTAAGTCACATTGTGAAGAGCGAATGGATCGAAAAATGGCAGGAGAAATGGCGTGCAACAACTAAGTTGATGGATCTTGGAGCAAAGGGCGAGATTCATTTGAATATTCCCTCAAACAAAGTGGTGGAGGTCATCGAGGTCACTTTAAGACAGACGATCGGAGGTGCCGTATCCCGTCGATCAGATCTTTGTGCTTGGTGGAAGGGTGTGGCGGATCAGGGAGTCCTTTGAGCGGCTGTATGCAAAGCCAGCAAAGGGAGAACTTGCCACAGCGAAGTTCAAAAGCCATGCGTCGGAAGGCGCCTTCTCCTATCTGCTGCCAGAACACATCATGAAACCTGAATCGGAGATGTGGTACATACCAGATCTAAGCGAGATTACGCGTGTTGTGGAGGTATTGGAGTGAGGACGTCTCGGAAGCGGGTCGCACTGGATAATCGCGAGGATGATCC
>JAYEGZ010000237.1:0-6724 GCA_034659315.1 Methanobacteriota archaeon | reverse complement strand
ATCGTGCCTCGGTGGCTTAGCGGTATAGCGCGTCATTGGTAATGACGAGGTCGCGGGTTCAATTCCCGCCCGAGGCTCTCGCAGCGGTTTCTCAGGTCTCAGATGTTATTGAACTTAACCTCAATATCGTCATCGATCGTGATGATCGCGCTCTTTCCCTGCGACGCCTGCCCGACATTCACGACCACAGTCTCTTTTCCGTACGCGCTTACAACCATAGTTCCCTGATCCTCATGGATGTGCCCGCATACAATCAGGTCTGTTTTGCCGATCGCGCCTGCAATCGCCTCGCTTCCCGCGTTTCCGCCGGGTATCCGGTCAAGCGTGTTCTTTGGAGGCGCATGTGACAACAACACGGTTCGCGCTTCTCCAGTCTCGCCTGCCCGACTCAACAGATCGTTAAGCATTGCACTGAGCTCATCTTCCGATCGCTCGAACACCGTGTCAAATGGCGTCGGATTCGAGCCGCCGATGCCAACAAACGTGACATTTCCGATAGTATGCACGGCATTCTCAAGATTGACTGCGCTTGACGCGTCAAGGGTTGCAAGAATGCTTCTCTGGTCGCAGTTTCCTGGAATCGCGAGCACGGGACATTCGAGCGGCTCAAGCAGGCTGAGCAGATCGTAAGTCAGTTCGTCCGGTCCGAAGTTGGTGATATCGCCGGCGATCAGCACGACATCGACGCTCCCTGCCTTGCCTGCCTTGCGCATGAGGTCAGGTATCTGCGCGTAATCGCCGTGTGGGTCGGATATTGCAAGTAATCTCATCGCTCCACCTCTTATGTCTCGTTTGAATGGTGACCCGTGGTTTTAGATCACGTTTGTGATTGTGATGGTTCGTCTGACTCAAGTACGTTGCGGTAGAACCGCCCGACCCATTCCCCGGGTTCGATCACGATGATTTGCTCACGGTCCTGGTACACGCGGATTATCCCGGACGCGGAGACAACGACTGCGACCGCATCGGTTTCGGCGGTGATCGCGGCTGATGCCGCATGTCGTCCGCCAAGACCCTGCAGGATGCGCACAGATCTTGCATCTACGTCAAGATACCTGCCGGACGCGCACATGACCCCCTCGCCCGACACTACGAAAACGCCGTCCAGTTGCGCAAATTCCTTGATCGTCTCCCAGTTGTCGCTATTCGTGATCAACCGGGTATGGCGGGCGTGACCTTTGAATGGATTGAGCAGGAGCTGATGGGACCTCTCAAGAACGTTTTTCTCATCCCCAATGATGAACGCTGTACCGATATGCCTGCCTTCACGTCCCTCGAGCGCGAATTCAAGCGAGAGGCTCATAACCGCACGAAAAACATCAGAACATACGATTTTCTCACATTCCTGCATTGATTTCACTGCGTGGCTCTCTCTTGGGTCATATACAACGATTGAGTCAAAGTTCGGGGCATCGATCACCCCGACGATCAAACCACTGATCGCGCCTTCAAGATACCCGACAACCGCAAGTTTCCGTATGTGCTCCTGAAGCACGGTCTTTTCCTTTATGGTGGCGCTCGGCATCGTCTGATACACCAGATCAGACGCTTTTTTTGGAAGAACTACGACTGGGACACATGTTTCGAGCTTTTCGGAAGCGTACGAGTCGGGGAGCAGTATGGCAGACGCCTGGATGCGTTCTGCGATATCGACTGCCGACCTGATGATTGCTTCGTCTATGCGCATGAAATCCCCTCGTTCATAGTTATATAGATGCACACGCAAGCTATAAAAAGATATTTTAAAGATACTCGCTCTGAATCGCTACAACCTCTGAACTATCCTTTGCCTGTGCGTATTCGTCCAGTAACTGCCGGTTCAGCTCAAGAAATGTATGTCCCCACTTGAATTTGTTAAGTATCAATGATGACTGCTCAAACTCGCCAAAAATGTACAGAGCGGCGGCAAATGCCTCAACAGTCGTGAGTTTGAACGGCTTTCCGAAATTCACAGGGTTTGCAGCGACCAGATACGGAAGTGCTCTCTGTTTCATCTGGCGGAGCTCTCCAAAAACCGTTTCCGCATGTTCCCACGAACAATCCAACGCAGAGACGCTCGTGCCTGCATCATTCGGGGCAAGCGCCCTTGGTGAGAAAGGGCTTAACAATACAGAGGTGCGTGGCAGTCCTGTGGACTTGCGACGCTCTACCAGCCCGAATCGAATCAGTTTTTTGCCTGTACACTTCTTCGGATCACATTGATCCGCATGATACAGGTAAAGTGGATGCATTATCTATCAGCTATTATTCGCAGATTCTTCTCTGAATTAGTAGATAGACATCTGAGATGTCTCCTTTATCGTAACGGTACACGTCCTTGTCAAGACTTTCGATCGCGCCTTGTTCATAAGCATCCCGGTCCCAAAACCGACAGCCGTCCGGCGTTCCAACCTCGTCTGCAAGCAGAATCTTTTCTGCGGCATTCTTATCCCTGCCAAACTCGATCTTGAAATCCGCAAGGATGATGCCCCGCTTGAGCAGACGCTCGCTCATGATCTCGTTTGTCAGGCGAGTACATTCCCTGATAGAATCCAGTTCAGCCGATGTGAGCCATCCGTTATCCAGTATCTCCTGCTCGTCGATCGGGCGGTCCTTTGCCTCAAACTTGGTCGTGAATTCGACCATTCCGCCGGGTATCCGTGCGCCGAGACGCGGTTCAATCTCGATCGGCAACGATTCTCCACGTTCATGCCGTCTCAGTATCGATCCTGCAACAAAATTGCGCCAGATAACCTCGATCGGAAGAATATCAAGCGGTTCGACCTCCATGATGTTTGGCGGGACAAAAGCACGGAAATGCGTTGGTATGCCTTCCTCTTCCAGAATTTCGAACCAGTATGTGGATAGTCTACAGCAGACCTCGCCTTTGTGCGAAAACTCATCCTTTTTTATCCCGTCAAACGCCGTTGTGCGGTCTGTGAATTCAAAGAACGTTTTTCCGCCATCCTCGAAGATGTCCTTTGATTTGCCAGCTCTTCTCCGTGTGGTCGTCATGAGGCTATCTGTGGCTGCGGATGGTTTTAATCTTTTCAGGGTAGTGTCCCTTTCCGGGTATCACTCTACTCAAGCGTCGAGACATCGCCAATCGGAAGCCCGAGTTCCTTTGCCCGAAGCATCCTCCTGACGATCTTGCCGCTCCGGGTCTTTGGAAGCTGCTCCACAATCTCAAACTCCCGCGGATACGCGTGACCCGCAAGCCGCGCCTTCACAAACCGTCTCACATCAGACTCAAGCTCGTCAGACGCCTCATAACCGTCGCCGAGCACGACAAACGCCTTGATGATCTCGCCACGCAACGTGTCAGGTTTTCCGATTACGCCAGCCTCCATGATCGCCGGATGCTCGATCAGCACCGATTCGACCTCAAACGGTCCAACACGCTCGCCGGATGTGTTGATCACGTCGTCAGACCTTCCGATGAAGAGGAAGTAACCATCCTCGTGCTGCACAGCCCTATCGCCCGTGAGATACCAGCCACTCATGAAATACTCCGCGTATTTTGAGGGATTCTTCCATATATCGAGCATGAGCGACGGAAAATCGGGCTTCAGCGCAAGATTTCCCTCGACGCCGCGCCTGACCTCTGCTCCATCATCATCGATGATTGCGGCACTTATTCCTGGTGTCGGCTTCCCCATCCAGCCGGGTTTTATCGGCATCGACGGATAATTAGCGATCAGGATGCCGCCGGTCTCGGTCTGCCAGAAGTTGTCATGAATCGGCAACCCGAACGTTCGCACCCCCCAGTGCACAATCTCGGCGTTAAGCGGCTCGCCGACGCTGCAGATGTGCCTGAGGCTGCTGAGATCGTGGTTCTTATGCGCGCCGCGTGTTTGCGCAAGCATCCTGAATGCGGTGGGCGCGCTGTACCAGACAGTCACACGGTACTGCTCGATTACCGAGTACCAGACATCAGGATCGAACCTGCCATCGTGGACCACGACCGATGCGCCGCACGAGAACGGACCGAGTATGCCATAAGATATCCCGGTAACCCAGCCAGGATCTGCGGTGCACCAGTAAATGTCGTCGTCGTGGAGGTCCAGCACCCATTCGGTGGTCATATGCTGCTGCACGATCGCAAGATGCCTGTGAACCACGCCTTTCGGCTTTCCCGTGGTTCCGGACGTGTACAACATGAATGCAGGATCGTCGGGCGACATCATCGCAACATCAAACATATCAGATGCTTTCTCCATTGCTTCAGGGTAACTGATCTCTCCCTCCGTGACATCGGTTTCATCTACCACGATGATCCGCTCAAGATCCGTGAGATCGTCTTTTATCTCATATACTCGCTCCTTGAGGCTCGAATTAGTGATTAGGTACCGTGCGCCGCTGTCATGCAGGCGGTCATACAGTCCTTCCGGTCCGAATGCAGAGAACATGGTGCCAGCGATCGCTCCGGTTTTTATGATGCCGAGAAAACTTACGTAGAGTTCCGGGATTCGTGGCAGGAATATGAATACACGGTCACGCTTCTCGATCCCGGCTGACATTAGGACGTTTGCGAACCTGTTTGAGAGATTGGAGAGTTCTAAAAACGTGTATTTTTCATTTCTGTCCGTTCCCTGCCAGTACAGCGCAACCTTGTGCTTCAGCGACGATTCAGCATGTCGGTCCACTGCGCTCGCTGCTGCGTTCAGCCTGCCGCGGTCGTCCCATGCAACCCGGTCGTATGAATTCTTCCACTCAAACGTCCTGTAAGTCTCGTCATAGTCCGGCAGATTCGGGCGCGGTGCAATCGTTTCCGGTTTTTTGATTATATTTGCCATCACCATTCGCTCCGTGTTTTTCCAAGCGTATTATCCAATATCCATAATCTATTGGGGGGAGTTCCTGAAAGCGATGTTGGTTGCTACGTTATTATAGTGTTTCCCGGGTGACATGCTCCCCACGCCCGCAAATTTCCGATAATACATAACTGCCACCGCATCGCCACCCGCGTAGCAATAAAAAGATAGCCACCGCTAATACCTGATTGCCATTAAAGAATATTTGAAGACTACACAACGATCGTTGCTGCAGACGCTATCTTCGGGAACCGCTCTGCCACCTCTCTTGCGACCGGTCCTTTGATCTCGGTACCCTTCGGGATGCCATCGTCATCAGTGATTACCACTGCATTGTCCTCAAACGACACGCGCATGCCATTAGGGCGTTTATATTCCTTCTTCTGCCGGATCACCACAGCCCGCAGGATTTGCCTGCGCATCTCAGGAGTGCCTTTCTTCACAGACACTACAAGCATGTCTCCAATACCTGCCTTCGGATACCGGTTCTTTACACCGCGATATCCAATGACTGAGATGACTCCCACGACCCTTGCGCCGGTATTGTCCACGCAGTTTAACTTTGCTCCCGCGTTAAGCGGGCGTGTCATTGATGCCCGAATGCCCTTCATGTTATTGACACCACCACAAAAGATTTAGTCTTACTTAGCGGGCGGCACTCAGCAATTCTTACAGTGTCGCCTTCCTTCGCATTCAAACACGGGGGGTTGTGAGCATGAATTCGAGAACTTCGCTTTTCGTATCGCTCGTATTTGAATATTTTTCTCTCATGAGTGCGCTCGATCACCACAGTTCTGTCCATCTTGGAACCGATAACGACTCCGTCCAGCACCTGCCCTCGAATCGGCAGTTTGCCATGGAACGGGCAGTTCGGATCCTCGCATGTGTCAGACGGTATGGGTACGTTCGCCAATCCAATATTTCTTGCCATCGATTATTCCTCTATTAATATCTATTTTTCGATTCAGTCGTTCGTTGCCCGGTTGTTGTTCTATATGCGTCCAGGCTTCTTATGTTTCTTTGCAATTCGGTCTTCGGGGCGCGCCACGAGCAAGCCTCCGTTGACCATGACCCTGACCCGGTCACTTCCCGGCAGTCCAAAGATGAAGGTGGTATGTGACTTTGGAACGATCCTGTCGCCATTTCCTGATAACACTATAGGAGCGGCACCGTCACATTCCGGTGACATTTGTGATGGTGACTCTGGCAAAACGCCTCTGTTGCCGCGGTCCCCATCACTGCCAATATCCCTGTTCGATTTCCCGTGGAATATCCCAGTCAGGGAAGGACTGATGACCAGTGTGTTTCTCGTCTCATCGATCACCGCGCCTGCGATCCCAACCATATCAGGATTTGTGCTGCCTGAAACCAACGCTTCAAGACCTATTAACGTATGATATACCAAATTTTCAGGGGTGATCTTGTATCCTTCAGCCATAGCCATTGTGCCACGAAATTGGTCATGAATCAGTTATAAATCAATCGAAAGATGATCACAGACCTCTCTCTTTCTGGATAGTCCTGATTCGTGCGATCGAACGTCGTAGTTCTCCGATAAGTCCAGGGTTTTCTGGCGCTCCGCCGGCAGATGCAAGCGCGCGCTCCCCGATCAACTCCGCCCGCAGTGATTCAAGCTCATCGAGCATTTCCTGTGGACTCATGTTCCGGATCTCCTCTGATCGAAGTTTTACCATCTGCTTTACGCCTCCTTATGCACTCGCGATTTTGGATGCCAGTAACTGAACCTTCCATGCTTGTGCTCAGTGACGCCGCCAACTACTCGAACTTCCTCTTCCTGTTCACCGATCTCCTCTGGCTTGTGCACAATCGCCATCACATGCCAGTCAAGATCGTTGTGCTTGTGCTCCCAAATACCGCTCACATTACGGGTTTCTGCTTTTTCCCGAGCCGTCTGCGGGGTTTTTGTTTCG
>JAYEGZ010000236.1:4833-6820 GCA_034659315.1 Methanobacteriota archaeon | reverse complement strand
ACCACTAACTCGTCTTGCCGAGGGCATGAAGTGGGATCTTGGCACCCGTATGAGTTACGACGTGGGTATCACAACCCCCGGATGTTTGAGCGGTCGGTTCACGAATGGGTACGTGACGGATTATGTAGACTGGTCGTTTTCTCACAATTTCACCAATTACACCGCCGACCTGATCTCCGACCCCCTGACTGCCCACTGGCTGAACAATTCGTCTCGGGTAACCGGACTGGACTTCTGCCTGATCCGGGGGCAGGTGGACTTCATGCATGGTGTTCTCAGGTCTTCCTCTGATTTGACGGAGTGGGACCCCGGCTACCATGTGTTAAGCGCAACTCTTGATGCGGCGAATGGGACTGCGGCGTTGTATATCAATAACACTCTTGCCGCAGAGCGCACGTTCCCTGCCGGTCTTCCGTTTGACTTCAGCAACCATGACCTAACCATCGGCACCAACGGAACTATCAACTACGGCTTCAACGGCACGATCGACGACATCATGATCTATAACATCGCCACCTGAAGCCATGCCTGCAAGGGAACCCGGAATGCGCAATTCCCGCCGGGGGCACCCGCCCGGCGCACGGGTTGCCCTCGCGCCCCTGCCAGCGGGCGCCGGGGCGCTGGCTTTGTGCGGAATGCCACAGATGCAGGAACCGGGGGGGGGGCGTGTGTGGCTACCAGATCGGTCGGCACAGAAAGGTCTGTGGAAGCCCCCCGGGTTATGTGGATGAGTCCTACCACGGGCATGTTCATTGTGTGATCTCGGTGGTGCGAAGAGGCATGACTGAAATTGTAGTTTAGCCCAACCACCGGATTGTACATACTTCCACCAGATTTCTTTGGTAATCTCATCTCGTGGTTTTATACGCGGATATCCACAATATTGGTTAAGTACTCTTAAAACATGTTACATCTCTTTATGACACTCTATGCCGTATATGATTCTATATACCTTGTTTTATCCAATATATAGTCACAAAAGTGCACAATAATCAATTAAAAGTTCTGGCACTGAATGAATGAGATCGTTTTCGTGCGTGGTGGCGTGGATCGACAAAGATGGTGATCGGGCGCGGGCAAGATCACTGGTAAGATCACTTGTGGTGCTTAACCGAACACAGATTGGGTGTGTATACGGGGATTAGATCATTAAGAGATCTGGTCCGGGACTATCGATTGGTTGGAATTTTCAAACAGACGACAAAACCGGAACACGGGGGACCCCATTTCCCCCCTTCGCCGATCCATTATTCACTGCTTTTTCCTCTGCACCAACCACATACCGACAAGAACAATCTCGGCTGCAACAAGCAGCGGCAGGAACCATGACTGTGCATACAACGGTCTCTTGCAGACCTCAACAACGGTCGCATACTCAAAGGTTAAGTTGCCGCCGCCACTCAGGAACTTGCGTGTGTCGCTGACGCCTGTTATTGTAGTATGGCCAGCCTCTTCCACAGTCTTCGAGTCCTTGATTCCGACGATCGAGTCCATGTTTATGCCATCCGGAATGACGATCGTCCGTTTAACGATGCCCGGATGCCCCTGGATCCAGATACTGTGGCTGCCAGCGTCAAGCGGTGTTGTGACCGCGTAGTTAATCGTGCTATTGATCAGAAAGGTGCCTGAGACGTTTGTAACAGTTACAGTGGCGTGCACGGTCTCTGTCTGCAACGGATCGTCATCAATAATGATGTACGAACCGCTCCATGCAAGAATGTTGTTTTCTGCCTCCCTTATGTATGCAGAACGAGCGTCAGCCTTTGCGAGGTCTCTCTCGATGATGGTTGCATCGTTTTCGGTGTAGGTCTCAGTGATCTGTACGGCAATTGAGTTTGCACGAATGTCTATGTGGTCTGTGTACGTGACGTTCGCAAGAGCGGTGCCGGACGATACAAGGATTAGGGCGATCATCGCCAGTGTAAGAACAGGAATGAATCGTGTTATTGATATCATTGGTGTTGTTGTCGTCATTGGTGTTGTTGTC
>JAYEGZ010000236.1:0-4733 GCA_034659315.1 Methanobacteriota archaeon | reverse complement strand
TCATTGGTGTTGTTGTCGTCATTGGTGTTGTTGTCATAGGATCACGGTTATAGCGCTTTTCACGTGTTCTGATTTGTTCTGGGTGAATCGTGTTATCATGAGTTTCCTATTTAGCCTATGCCATTTCAGCAGGAGTAGTAACCTCTTCTCAAGCATGGATCAAAACAGGTGCGTCAATAAAAATAATCAGGACGCCGATGCACAAACCAGCGCACCGGGGCAGTTCCTGATCAAGTTTCATGCAACGTTGCCGGGGATCACGGATAGAGATCCACGCTTGCGTATGTTCCGAATGACGATGGAGTCACAAAGTCAACCGTGGTTCCCGCACCACCCTCCGGAATCATGCCGATCGTGACCGTGGTTCGTGGCAGGATCGAGAGGGATGACTCGCCAAGGGTTTCGTTGTTCGCCGGATCCCGGGTCCACGATGAGCTGATATCGGTGTCCAGGTCATTGGGTCCCACAAAGATCATCACCTTTACGAGATCGCCAGTGTTCATCACCGGGTTGCCACCGGTGTATGACTTGTCCTCATCCCGGATCTCATCGATTATGTAGAACTTGTCGCAGCGACCGAGGTACGTGGAACTGCTCTTGTTTCCGAGTCTGGTGAGGTATCCGGTATCTGAGTATATCACGTTGATATTATTACCAGTACCGGCAGTAGCATCCGGATATGATTTCTGGAAGTAATACAACGTATCTTCGCTATCAACTGTTCCATTCCGAACCTCGAGCCGGTAGTATGTGCTGATATTGTTTGCGTCGCCACCGATCCTCGGAGCATCATCACCGTCTGTCACGTTGAGTTCGCCGTAGATATAGCGGAGATCGTTTGTCGTTGTACCATCGGTTATGGTGATCACGACCTGGTTCATGTCAACTGGCTCGCTTCCCACCTTGAGCGAGCAGCGCAGGTCCAGCCGGAATATCTCGGAAGAATATGTATCCCAATCAGATGCGGACGAATTACTCCCGCCCCTCCAGCCTTCTATCGAGTCGATGTCGATGTTTGAGGAGACCTCCTTTGTTGCCTCCTTTCCCGTGGTCTGTGCTTTCTGTTGCAGGACTCCTGATGTCTGTATCAAGACAGCTGCAGCAACCGCAGCGACAAGAACCATCGCAATAAAGATGATCAGAGTTCCGATCCCCACCTGAGCACTGCGATTCTGTGTTATGTTGTTTCTTTTCATGATTGTTCACCTCACGGATATACTTCTACACTTGCATGTGTTCCGAATGACGATGGGGTCACAAAGTCAACTGTAGTTCCCGCACCACCCTCCGGGATCATGGAAATCGTTACTGTGGTTCTCGGATCGAGATCAAGATTCGCCTCGCCAACAAGCGGATTGTTATACTTGAACTTGGAGTCAGAGCCATCTTTTATCGAACCTTGGAGCCAATCGCCCCCCTCGCCTGTGACGATATTCGCCGGACCGGTCAGGATGATCATCTTCACAAGGTCCCCTGTGTTCATCACTGGATTGTTAGGGGTGTATGACTTGTCCTCATCCCGGATCTCCTCGACGACATAGAACTTGTCAGCGCGTGCGAAGTACTCATCCTGTAGTGTACTGCTGATCTTGCCGTACGAATCACTCGCTGCGGTTGTGTTATTGGTGAAGACCCCGGCGTCCACAGCGAGCACATCGCCTGATGTCCCAGTCGCCGATGATGCCGCCTCACCCCATATAACCGCAGTACCGTTGCTGTTCTCGAGCGTGTAATTTGCAGCAGAAAGCCCGGTTCCGTTGTAGTCGGTGTCAACATGCGCATCAGGATATACCTTCTTGAAGCTATTCATGGCGGCGGTGTGACCATCTGCACCGTTTGCATGATCTGCAGTGGTGGAACCATCCACCAGCAGCCTGTACGTCGTATTCGTAAGACCTGCCCCACTCGCACTCGACGTGTATGTCCCGTTGCCGGTTCCTGTTTCAGCCTTCGCGGTAACAAGCGACCCTTCGATATATCTGAGATCGTTTGTCATCGTGCCATCGGTTATGGTGATCACAACCTGATTCAGGTCAACAGGCTCACTTCCCACCTTGAGCGAGCAGCGCATATCCAGCCGGTAGATCTCATCTGAGAATGAATCGACCCTGGATGTTGACGAATTCAGACCGCCCCGCCATCCTTCAATTGAGTCGATATCGATGTTACTGGAGACCTCCTTTGTGGCTTCCTTTCCTGTGGTCTGTGCTTTCTGTTGCAGGACTCCTGAAGTCTGTATCAAGACAGCCGCTGCAACTGCTGCGACAAGAACCATCGCAATAAAGATGATCAGAGTTCCGATCCCTACCTGGGCACGGCGATCCTGCATCATAGTCTTCCATTTCACAATTCTACCTCACGGATACAGATCAACGCTTGAGTATGTGCCGAACGACGACGGCGTAACAAAGGTGACATCAGTCGATGCACCACCCTCAGGGATCATGCTGATGCTGACCGTTGTTCTCGGACTGAGCGTGAGATCGGCTTCACCGACGAGCGGATGATTGCGCTCCAGTTGTGCATCAAATGTGTCCGCTTCACTTCCAAGTACGGCGTTTCCGGTGACCGTGCTTGCCGGTGCTGTGAGTATGATGATCTTCACAAGGTCTCCGGTGTTCATCACAGGATTGTCCTTTGTGAATGACTTGTCTTCATCCCTGATCTCGTCGATCACGTAAAACAGGTCGCCGCGTGCGAGATAGTTCGTATTATCAGGATAGTCAGTCGAATTGAAGATACTCGCATTCACCGCGATCACATCACCGGATCCTTCCGATTTCGGAAGACTCCATAGCACCGAAGTAGAGTTACTGACATTGTTATCACCGTCATCACGCGTATCAGGATGTATGCGCCTGAATACTTTCAGGAGATCTTCGTTACTGCTTTCATCAACCAGTATCCGGTATGTCGTGTTTGTGATGCCATCGGCGGCAGCCGACACCCACGTCCCGTTTCCAGCGTCAACATAAGCCGTATTGGTCACGATATCTCCTTCGATGTATCTGAGGTCGTTTGTCGTCGTACCATCGGTTATGGTGATCACGACCTGGTTCATGTCAACAGGCTCGCTTCCCACCTTGAGCGAGGACCGTAGATCGAGCCTATATATCTGATTCGAGAATGTGTCTGGTTCGCTGCTTGAAGCCTGCAAGCCGCCCCGCCATCCTTCAATTGAGTCGATATCGATGTTACTGGAGACCTCCTTTGTGGCTTCCTTTCCTGTGGTCTGTGCTTTCTGCTGCAGCACTCCTGAAGTCTGTATCAGAACAGCCGCTGCAACAGCAGCGACAAGAACCATCGCAATAAATATGATCAGAGTTCCGATACCGACCTGAGCACTGCGATTCTGTGTTATATTGTTTCTTTTCATAACTCCCCACCTCATGGGTATAGATCAACGCTTGAGTATGTGCCGAACGACGACGGCGTAACAAAGGTGACATCAGTCGATGCACCACCCTCAGGGATCATGCTGATGCTGACCGTTGTTCTCGGACTGAGCGTGAGATCAGCTTCACCTGTGAGCGGATAGTTGTTGGCAAGAGCAGTGTCATCTCCACCAGTGTACACTTCACCGCCAGTGATGGTGCTTGGTCCGGTCAGGATGATGATCTTCACCAGATCCCCGGTATTCATCACAGGATTGTCCTTTGTGAATGACTTGTCTTCATCCCTGATCTCATCGATTATGAAGAACATGTCGGCACGCATCAGGTACTTGTCCTGAGTCGTGTTGTCATACACGTTGTATGTACTGTTCGTTATCTCGCTGTAGCTGGTGCCACCACCGTTGTCGCCATTCCTGAAGATGCCGGCATCGACTGCGATTACTGAACCTGTATCGTCAGGATCCGACCACACATAAGGATCGGTGTAACTGTAGTTGACACCTGCACCGGTGTCACTATCCTCTGCCACAAAGTCGTCATCTACAGTGGCATCCGGGTACGCTCTCTGGATGATGCCGATGGCATCATCATTGCTTGCTATGGTGCCGGAACTATCCCCATCGATCAGTATCCGGTATGTCGTATTCGTGGTACCTGTTGCTGCACCCGCGGTGTAGTTACCAGTTCCGCTGCTGCCAACAAGTGCTCTTGCGGTCACGAAATCTCCTTCGATGTACCGGAGGTCGTTTGTGGTCGTGCCGTCTGTTATTGTTATTACGACCTGGTTCATGTCAACAGGCTCACTTCCGACTTTTAGCGATGCTCGCAGATCGAGCCTGTAGATCTGACTCGAGAATGTGTCTTCTACACTCGAGGAAGCATTCAAGCCGCCCCGCCATCCCTCGATTGAGTCAATGTCAATATTGCTGGAGACTTCCTTTGTCGCCTCCTTTCCTGTGGTCTGTGCTTTCTGTTGCAGGACTCCTGATGTCTGGATCAAAACAGCTGCAGCAACCGCTGCAACGAGAACCATCGCAATAAAGATGATAAGTGTTCCAATCCCCACCTGAGCCCGATTGTCTTTGCTAACCCTACGTCTATTGTTTGCTTTCATTGGACAGCCCTCCTCGTCATTTACATTATCCAACCCGTTACCCAACTCGCCCGTTGCTGTAACAATATACGAATATAAACATTGCTTATATATATAGTTTTTGGTTGGAAATTTCAAACGCAGGAGTAATATATCTCATAACATATATCTGTTGACCTCTGAGTTATTGGCAATTATACATAACGTGTGCAAGTAATGTAGCGGCGCAGCCTCCCAAAGGAAAG
>JAYEGZ010000235.1:0-6935 GCA_034659315.1 Methanobacteriota archaeon | reverse complement strand
GAGGGTTAAGTCGTAACAAGGTAGCCGTAGGGGAATCTGCGGCTGGATCACCTCCTAATAACCGTGCACAAATGTGCACACCACGCCACTACCGATCAAAGACTATAGAATATCAGGACTGATACCCTTTTGTTTTGTATGCGCTTGTCCGCTCGATTTGGACACTCAAAACATATATATTATAGTATTATCAGTAGCTATCTGTATGCACCTGATTATTACTGAGAAGCACAGTACTGCAAAAAGAATCGCAAGTATTCTTTTTAACAAAACATCGAAGATGGTCAGGGTAAACGGGGTAAACACCTACGAATCAGGCGACACTTCTGTGATCGGGCTCAGTGGACATGTTGTCGGTGTCGATTTTCCTGATACCTACAACAGCTGGCAGAAGACCGACGCACGCGACTTGATCCACGCTGACATTATAACAGTTCCTGATAAACGAAACACAAAAATCGTATCCGCGCTCAAAAAACTCGGGAAAACGGCAGACACCGTAACAATAGCAACAGACTACGACCGGGAGGGGGAATTGATCGGTGTAGAGGCTTTGAACATAATAAAGGATGTGAATCCGGGGATCACGTCGGACCGGGCGAGATACAGCGCGATCACACCGGCTGAGATCAGGGCGGTCTTTAAGAATCTCAGCTTGGTCGATTTCAACCTCGCAGCAGCCGGCGAGTCGCGCCAGGTCATCGATCTGGTGTGGGGGGCTGCGCTGACCAGATATCTATCGGTCACATCAAAAAGGCTCGGAAAGCGATTCTTGTCAGCGGGTAGGGTTCAATCACCAACTCTCGCCTTAATTGTGGATCGAGAGAAGGAACGGGAAGCATTCGTTCCGGAACCGTACTGGGAATTGTATGCCACTCACCCGGGCGAGCAGCAGTTCATATCAAAGCACAAAAAAGATCGTTTCTGGGACCGGGAAGAACTTGACCGGGTGATTGCAAGAGTCCAGGATGCAAAATCCGGCACGGTTTCTGATGTGAAGCGAGGAAAGAGGACCGAAAAGCCTCCAACGCCGTTTAACACCACCGAGTTCATCAGAGCGGCAAGTAGGGTGGGGATAAGCCCTGCAAACGCGATGCGGATCGCAGAGAACCTGTACACAAACGGATTCATCTCATATCCACGAACCGATAACACCGTTTATCCGGAGACTCTCGACCTGAAAGAGCTTGTCTCGATGTTTCTTGGAAGTACATTTAAGGAATACGCATCCAAATTGCTTGAAAAACCACTCAAACCAACTTCTGGGAAAAAAGAGACTACAGACCATCCTCCGATATATCCTGTAGCAATTGCAAGCAAAGAACAACTGAAAAGCGATGAATGGAAGATCTATGAACTCGTTGTGCGAAGGTTCTTCGCTACTTTCGCAGACGCGTCAATATGGAAGACGCTCCGAGTTATAATCGACATAAAAGGAGAAGACTTTGTTGCAAACGGCGCGGTGCTTGTTGAACCCGGGTGGAGGTGGTATTATCCATACAATACATCCGACGACCGCCTGCTCCCTGATCTGGAGGCCGGGCAGGTGCTGGATGTAGAGAAGTTCAATATCGAGAGCAAGACGACGAAACCACCTGCAAGGTACGGTCAGGCGAGGTTGATCAAGGTGATGGAGGATCTTGGACTCGGAACAAAATCAACACGTCATGAAATCATCCAGAAATTGTATGACCGGGCTTATGTTCATGGAAACCCGGTTCAACCGACAAAAACTGCTTATTCTGTAGTGGATACACTCAAAAAGTACGCTACACCGGTGGTAGTTCCGGATATGACGAGCAAGCTTGAAAAAGACATGGATCTCATCACAGAGGCAAAAATAACCGAAGAGTCTGTGGTAAAAGAATCAAGAGATATGCTTGATAAGATATTCGATGATCTGGTAAGTAACAGGGAGAAGATCGCTGAAGAGCTCAGGGACGGGTTGCATAATGATCAGGTCGTTGGACCCTGCCCTGAGTGCGGCGCGGAGATGGCGGTACGTCCGTCCAGGTTTGGCATGTTCATCGGATGTGGCAACTACCCTGACTGCAATTTCACACTCTCGATCCCGTCATCAAGGTTCGGGATGGTGGTTGTCACAGACAAGGTCTGCGAGGAGCACAAAATGCACCACATCCAGATCGTGCAGAGTGGAAAACGCCCTGTGGAGATCGGATGCCCGTATTGCAACCAGCTCAAGTGGGAAGCTGCCGAGAAAGCCGGGAACGACCCGGTCGTTGGACAATGCCCTGAATGCAAGTCAGATCTTGTCGCCAAGCTGTCACGTGGCGGCGGCAGGTTCATCAAATGCAACAATCCGGATCAGGACTGCAAGTTCACGCTACCGCTCCCTTCGCCGCGGTACGGTGAACTGGTTATCACCGACCGGATATGCGAGGAGCACGGGCTGCACCACGTCCGCATCGCAAGAGAGGGCAAGAGTCCCTGGGAGATGGGGTGCCCGTATTGCAGCTACATCGAGTGGCAGAAGAAACAGGACACTAAGAAGAGTAAAAAGGGCGGCAAAAAAGGTGCGAAGAGTGCCGGACCAAAGAAGGGCAGAGCTAAAGGAAGAAAGGGTAAAAAAGTATCAGAATTGACCAAAATCAATGGTATCGGTGATGCAATCGCAAAACAGTTAGGGGAAGCCGGGATAAAAACTGCAAAAGATATGGCATCTGCCGATCCTGAAAAACTGTCGTTGAAACTTAACAAGATCAGCAAAAAGAGGATTGAGGGATGGCAAGCATCGATTTAACTGCTGTCGCTCTCGTAATAGATATCCGGAGTCTTGTTGGTGTGCAGGTATGTTCTTACATATCCATCTGGTAATTCCACGACCAGCTTTTTAAGTGTCATGCCAAAATCATGTGAGTTGTGGAAATAGTATCCGTTGCTGTAGTGTGAAACGTTTTTCACGTCAATGGTTGCCTGTTCACAGCCGATTTTCCGCACGCTGACCTCGTCAAAAGACGCGAATCTTGCTTTGATATCGGGTGCGATATTTGCGCTGCCGAATGCTAGGACATATATCCTCACAAGAAAATCAAGCTCATAATCGAGGATGAACTCTGCGTCTGTGCCATTAAATTTCATGGTCGTCTTGGTGACCTGCATGCAGTCTGCCGATGCAACAGGTGCAGTTGCAAGTGCCACGAGTACGATTAATATTATTAGCCGTCTCATCCAATCATCAATTTATCCTGTGCCATTATATAGTTTTTCCGCCCGATCCCGATATATTTATTTGGTTTACGCCCCCTATATCATATCTGATGTCAAAGAGAATCATGATTGTGGATGATGCGGAGTACATGCGGGAGATGCTCGAAGAGATCATCGAGACGTATGATGCCTCTGATATGTATGAAATTGTGGGGGTTGCTGCCGATGGGGTTGAAGCCATCAATAAGTATCGCGAACTGATGGATGCAGGAAAGCGTCCTGACGTCGTGACCCTTGATATTGTGATGCCGAACATGGACGGGGTTGTCGTAATAAAAGAGCTTAAGAAACACGACCCGAATGTGAATATCATTGCGATCTCGGCGCTTGGATCACCTGACACTATCGATCGGGTGATGTGGGCAGGGGCAAAGGATTATATCATCAAACCGTTCTCTGTGAACGATCTGATGGATACGATCAAGAATACCTGCACGCATGATGCAGGCACAGGAACCACGCAGGGAAAGCTGGCATCGGTTTTCACCAAAGAAAACGTGCTTTCAGGAACAATCTCTACAAGCGAAGATGGGCAGGTGGTTGTGACTGTGGGGGCTGCCACGATCGATGCAATATCGAATTACCGGGCTGGTGAGCAGGTACAGATCCATATCGATCCGGCAAACATCGAGTTGCAGAAGCATCCTGATACTACAAAGAACAATCTGAAAGGAAAGGTCACCGAGATTATCCAGTCAAGTCCGGTCTCGCAGGTGAAGCTGGACTGTGGATTTAAACTCTCATCGAATGTACCGTCAAAAACGCTTGATACCATGCATCTTTCGATCGGTGACCATATTTACGCCAACTTCGGTCCACTTGCTGTTCAGGTCAAGCGATAGTATCTCTGATCCGATCCAGTGCATCATATATCCGTTCCCTGGATGCCGCATATGATATGCGAATATACTCTGCGCTGCCGGGTCCGAATGCTGATCCTGGCGTGACCGCGATATACGCTTCTCTTAGCAGTCGCTCTGCGACCGCATCGCCACCTCCGTACTCGGATACATCCAGGAAGACGTAGAACGCGCCATCTGGCTTCCCACAGTTAAATCCAATCGAGGTCAGCCCATCGACCAGAATATCCCGCCGCGCTCTGAATTCTGTCATCATCTCATTAACTGAACTTTGGTCCGAGCAGAGAGCGGTTATGCCAGCATGCTGGACAAAGGAGGTCGCATGGCTCGCCGAGTGTGATTGCAGTTTGAGGGCTGCCCCTGTGATATCTGCCGGGGCTGCCATGTAACCAAGCCGCCAGCCGGTCATCGCATAAGCCTTGGAAAACCCATTGATCGTGATCACACGATCGTGCATGCCATCAAACGAGCCGATACTGAGGTGCGTTTTGCCGTAGATAATCTTTTCGTAGATCTCATCAGATAGCACCATGATATCGTTATCGATTGCAAGATCTGCGATCTCTCTGAGATATTTTCTGTTAAATACCGCGCCAGTTGGGTTGCCCGGGCTGTTTATGGTGATGAGCTTTGTTTTGTCTGTGATGTGCTCTCCGAGATCCGGCGGCATAAAATCACGATTGGTCTGAGCCCACACCGTGCGGGCGCCGGCATATTTGATACATGCATCGTAGGATACCCATGCCGGATCAAGCAGTATCGCTTCGTCCCCTTCATCCAGAACTGCCTGGATAGCAACGAAGACTGCCTGTTTTGCACCGGCTGTCACAAGGATTTGATCTGGTGTGACGTTAATACCGTTGTCTATGTGAAATTTCTTTGCGACCGCATCGATGAGTTCTGGAATGCCCGCGCTCGGCGTATAATGCGTATCACCGCGGCGTAACGACTGCATCGCCGATTTGCAGATGTGTTTTGGAGTTGTAAAATCAGGCTCGCCAAGACTGAGCGTGATCACATCTTTCCCTTCCTGTGCAATCTCTGATGCAAGTTTTGCTATTGCGAGCGTTGCAGACCCTTGTATGCGGTTCAGCCGTGCGGATGTCATGGTTATGATTTCGATACTGATTCTGCTACGCAGTAATATAATTAGTACTTAATTGGCATTCCATCAGTACTTAAAGCTATGTCCGGGTGATGTCGATGAAATGAGAAGAAAAACGACCCCGGATACCAGGACAATTGTTGAGCCCGATGGTAAGTCGAAGAGATATGAGAGATACAGACCGGTTATAGAGAATAGGGCTGCAAAGAGGATTGATAACCCCATCATTTTTCGCAGATCGTTTGTGAGCCGTCTGCTTGCTGCCGCAGGAATCGTCAACAGGGCGATCACCAGAATGACTCCGACAACCCGTATCAGCATCACCACGGTCAGTGCAATCAGACAGAGGAGCACGAGATATAGTTTGTGAGCAGGAATTCCGATCACCGTTGCAAACTCCTCGTCGAAGGTTATCGCAAGGAATTCCTTGTACAGAAGCCACACCACCGTGAGAATGATCACGTCCAGCGCGAGCATGACCCAGAGCGTGGAACGCGACACCATCAGGATGTTTCCAAAGAGATAACTGAGCAGATCAGGCGCGTAGCCCGGGGTCAGCGCGATCAACATGATGCCAAGCGCCATACCCATCGCCCATATAACGCCGATGGCGGTATCCTCTGACAGCAGCGTCCGTTGGCGCACCTCCCCGATGACAAGCGCGGCTGCTATGCCAAAAGGGATCACGCAGAGCACAGGCTCGATTCCAAGAAAGTAGCCCAGCCCAATACCGCCGAATGAGGCGTGGGATATCCCGCCGCTGATGAACACTATCCGCTTCACCACCACATATACGCCGATGATCCCGCACGCTATGGCTGCAAGAATGCTTGCTGCAAGCGCGTTTACCATGAATCCATATTCCAGTGCCATAACCATTCCGATCATCTCTTATTCTGCTGAGTGGGTGCTTAAGTGCTCTCTTCAGTGTTCTCTTAGTACCCTGTGCGGGATGCCGTGCGCGATCACGTCTACCGGGCACTGGTATGCCGCTTCCAGATCCTCTGCCATCAACTCCTTTGAGTTGTGATAAAACAGTCTTTGGTTGAGACATGCGATCTTACTCACATGCACCGAGACTGCGGTGATGTCATGTGAGACCATCACAATCGCCATCCGCCGCTTCAGTCTTCCGAGCAGTTCATAAAACTCAGCCTGCACACACGCGTCGATGCCGGCTGCAGGCTCATCAAGCAGGAGCACCCCCGGTTCTGCTGCAAGCGCTCTTGCGATAAAGACCCGCTGCTGCTGTCCTCCGGACAGTCTGCCGATTTGCCTATCTTTAAGTGGGAGCATTCCCGCCATCTCAAGCGCGCTGTGTGCCATTTTTTTGTCATGGTCTGTGTACCGTCTGAACAGCGCCTGCCTCGCGCGCCCGGTCAACACCACGTCCCAAACGCTGATCGGAAAGTTTGGGTCAAAGAGCCTATACTGGGGAACGTACCCGATATATCTCCTGTTCTGCAACGGATCTCCTCCAAAAACACTGACTTCCCCGCTGTCAGGCTTCACCAGCCCAAGTATGACCTTTAAAAGCGTGGTCTTCCCGCCGCCGTTGGGTCCTATGATGCCAAGGAAGTCGTGCGGGTATATCGATAGAGAAACATCCTCTAGCACAGGTAAGTCTCCATAGTGCACCGACACGTTCCTCAGACCGATGACTTCTTCAGATATGCTCTCATCTCCCGTATTTCACGTATCTTTATATCCCTCGTCACGATGTCATGTACCTACCAAGTATT
>JAYEGZ010000234.1:0-7039 GCA_034659315.1 Methanobacteriota archaeon | reverse complement strand
CCTGCAATCCCACCACCACTCGTCGAACAGTTGAAGCAGGGTGGAAGGATGGTGATCCCGATCGGGGAGTCCGTGCAGGATCTGTATCTGGTTCATAAAAACGATGTGATATCAAAGGAAAAGAGCGGAGGGGTGATATTTGTGCCCTTGATTGGTGAATATGGTTTTTAAACGATTTTTTCACAAAAAATCGAGTAAAAACTGCCCTTCGGGTGGGGGCTGGCGATATACTTTTTCGCGGATGGAAAATGATTTTTCACAAAAAATTGCGTGAGAAATGGGTAGTGTCCCATAAACCATGACGTTGAATTAACAATCATCGGGCTTGATGGCGATTTTACATAATTTTGATATGCCATTCAAAATCACCATCGGTGGGGTGCATAAAAGATGAAAAATTGTGTTAGGTCACGAAAGTTAGTACACTACCGAGAAATGGGGTAGTGTACCACTCCGAGATAGTTAATGACAATATTGTCTTTCCAAAAGGTTTTCATGATAATTATTTCCGATGCCAAATATCCGTAGATGCACACAAAAGTAAACGATATGATTATAAAGTTAACAATCCACGTCTATCATAATTTATCTATAGTTGATTATATTTTTAGCTTTTTGCGAGTGTTTTTAGGATGACCACAATTGTATTACATACTATGATAAACTATCGTATATTGGCACACTACCCAATGCTTGCGGTTTGCATCGTGCCTGCTCTGGCAGCGGCAACATTCATCCCGCCAGATCCCCAGACCTTGCGAACACCACGGAGAACTCCGGGGCGAACTGCACCTGGCAGCCAGGGTTGGAATAATACCCCATATTTTTAACGGGATATGTTTGGCGTGGTAACAAGCGGTCTTGGCGATATCGGGATGAATTCAGCACAAACTGTCTTTGACGTGGGCAATGTCACCGACTCATACAACGTCAGCATAAACGGTAACTGGAACAACAGCACCAAAATGTTTGAAATGGGATCTCTCTCCATTCGAGTGGCTGGGCAAACATTACGGTACGGGATTGCACAGTTAACCCCATTGCAACTTCATCAGCTTCCGAAAAAGACTCTAATATTGTTTCTTTATACGTTTTGAGACGTTCTGGTGATCACCTAATCATTACATAAAACGCGAGAACAGCCCATTGATGTTAGTATGACTCCCCCACCCATATATTATAATAAATATCACATCATACTAATTGCAGCTCGCCTGTGACCCCATCCAGCCGCTCTGACAGGGCAGGTCCAATGCCAAGCGCTGTGACCGTGCCGGGCGGCACCTCTGTCAGACCCGCGTCCGTGATCAGCGATGCCGGCAGCCCGGCTGCTTCCGCATCCATCTTCAGTTCATACATCTCGGAGAGCGTCTTTACCTGCAGCACGATCTTCTTCTGCCCGCCGTCCTTCCATACTCTGCGAGCGCTGGCATCTGCGTGTTCGGATGCCGATACTGCCGCGTGTGCAACCTGTACTGCAAGTTTTCCACGGGACAGTTTTAGATCCTGCCGGATGATGATGCATTGTTTGTATTCAGCCATCGTACTAGCATTCGCCATGTCAACATATATGAACGCCGGATGCATTATGAAATCACATGGTAGTAGATGAGGTGATCTCTGCGGTATTTGAATCGGACGAGCAGTTCAGAAAGGTGCTTTCCAGGGCGATAAAAGAGAACCTCGGCATGACCATGCTCAAATTCAGTGAATGTGCGTCGATTCCGAATAGCACGATGTATAAGATCCTGTCAGGAAAGCATGACCCAAACGTGAAGACGCTGCGGCAGATCATAGCAACCATACGGAGACTCGAAGGCACGGATTGGGATTTTATCGCGGTGATCGCAGCGCGCCCGACGCTTGACCGCATCAACGAGAAGCAGTTAATGATCGATGGTGAGTCTGTGGTCGTCCGGGAGTATGCTGCCTACACTATGGAGGATGCGATCATTGCAGCAGTCCGCGCCGAGCGTGATGGCGCATCAGCACTCGTCTGTGCACCCATTGTCAGCCCGACGATCGAGAAGATCTTAAGCATCCCGGTAGCAACGATCAATCCTACGAGCAGCATCATTCGGGCAATCGAGCTTGCCGCACGCAAGCGAAGCGTGTGATGGCAGAACTGTGGGGTAAACCGCCACCCAGCACAGCTTGATTGCGAAATTAAATTAGTGGTACGTGTTTAGCTAACCACAGGATTACACAGATTTCCACAGTAAAGTATGCGGAGGCAGGACATAAGATGTCTGATTCCGATGGATTATGTGGTTTTCAAAAGATGTCGAAGGGTGTGGTTTTTTCAATCTTTGCGTTTTTATTCTCCAGTTTAACGCGAAGTCGCAAAGTCGCAGAGACGAGAAAGTTATACTTCGCACCGCCACAAACTGAGCTTTTTTGCAGATGCGCCATTGGGCTTTGTTGACACACGCAAAAAACGGGTAGTGTGCCAATATACGATAGTTTATCATAGTATGCGATACAATTGTGGTCATCTTAAAAACACTCGCAAAAAGCTAAAAAATATAATCAACTACAGATAAATTATAATAGACGTTGATTGTTAACTTTAGAATCATAGCGTTTACTTTTGTGCGCATCTACGGATATTTGGTATCGGAAATAATTATCATGAAAACTTTTTGGAAAGACAATATTTTCATTAACTATCTCGGAGTGGTACACTACCAATAATTTGCTATTAAAAACTGAAGCCCATATAATTATATGGGGATATCATAAGCCTGCTATGTAGATCACACCACCTCCTACGTTGTGGTCTGTGTCATTATAACACTTAAATCTAACCGACCTCTACGCTCCCTACTACCACCTGCAGGATCATGCAATACCCCCCAAAACGCAAATTCACGTCCTGTTTTCACACCACCGACACGATCCCCACACTCGAGTATCGAGTTTACGCCACGCCCACCAACCTTGATTCACGCCTCACCGCCCCACCCCCGGCAAAACCAACCTTACCACTGCGATAAGCATTTATACTTAGCAAATGCAATATCACTTAGTGACCTACACATGATCAGTGAAACTAAAATATCAAGCGGACATTCGACCATCGTCCCGGCAGAGATCAGAAGATCGCTTGGCATTAACCATGGCGATATCTTGATCTGGACTCTTGATGATCACGAAATAAAGATAATGCCGCGGAAGAAGATGCAGTTCAAGGACATTGTGGGTTTGATTGAGGAGGGGGGAGACGCGGTATCTGCAAAAAAGAGAATACAGCGTGGTGAATGAATGATTTTTGTTGATTCGTCTTATTATATCGCCATAGTGGATACAAAAGACCAGTGGCATAAAAAAGCCCTTGAACTATCAGAGTATATTGAGACTAACATCAGCGTTGTATCAAGTTTTATCATCTCGGAAGTTGTAACTGAGATTGGCAGAAGAAGCGGAGGAAAAGTTGCTTATAATCTGTATAATTACTTTACAGACAACTGCAAGATCATCTATATCAACAGGGACCTGCTTTCTGAAAGTATGGAGATCGTTCTTAAGTATGATGGAACACTCTCACTTGCAGATGCCACTTCAGTCGCGATCATGGATAATATGAAAATCGGTGAGATCATATCATTTGATTCCGATTTTGACAAAGTAGATTTTATAAATAGAGTTCATACTTTACAATAATACTCTTTGCGGGTTCAGAGGTCTGCATGGGTTCGCCCGTCCGTGACTTTCGAGCAAACACGACAGCCCCATATCGTTGGACCCATTCTTCGGTAAGCCTTTAATAAAATCGGTTCAAGCCGGATTATGGTAAAGACCTGCCAGTGCTGCGATGCGGTTGGCATTCAAATATGTGCACACGAACAGAGATGTTCAGGAGGGGGATGATCTGTTCAGGTCATAAACTCCATCCCCGGCAGCCAAACAGCAACACGATTTCACACTGCAAACTCCACAAACTCATGCAGTTTACCGAGCGCTTCGCCGCTGTCGATGACTTCCTCTGCCTTTCTGACCCCTGATTTCAGGTCAGAAGTCTCTCCGGAAACATAGATCGCAGCACCGGAATTGAGTACCACGATGTCCCGTTTTGGTCCTTCATCGCCTTCAAATATCGAAACAATGTCCCGGGCGTTCTCTTCAGGCGTTCCTCCAGCAATATCTTCGATCGCCGCCCTCTTAAACCCAAAATCCTCCGGTTCGACCGTATAAGTCGAGATCTCTCCTTCCTCGAGTGATGCAATCGTCGTCTCGCTGATATTCGAGATTTCGTCTATGCCACCTCCATGCACGACCATAGCCCGCTTGCTTCCAAGGAGCGCAAGTACCCGCGCAATCGTTTCGCAGAGCGTGGGATCAAAGACACCGATCACCTGCGCTGACGCGCCCGCAGGATTAGTGAGCGGACCTAAGATGTTGAAGACGGTTCGCACACCAAGTTCCTTTCGCGGCATCGCAACGCGTTTCATCGCCGGGTGGAAGACCGGCGCCAGAAGAAAGCCGATGCCAACCTTCTCGATGCACCTGGTAACAGTCTCCGGCGGAAGATCGATTGTTATGCCAAGAGCCTTCAGCACATCAGCGCTTCCCGACTTTGATGTGATCGCGTAGTTTCCGTGCTTTGCGACCGGAATTCCGGCGGCAGCCGTGACGATTGCGGCGGCTGTGCTGACATTTAATGTGTTGTGGACGTCACCGCCTGTGCCGCAGGTGTCAACGAGCGTGCCTGTCACATCCGGTGCGATGGTTCTCGCCGCAGCACGCATACCACGCGCAAACCCTGCAATCTCGTCGATCGTCTCGCCTTTCATCTTAATTCCTAACAGAAACGCTCCGATCTGGGCATCGGTTGCATCCGTGAATATGCAGCCGATTGCCTCAGTCGCCTGTTCCATAGAAAGGTTCTTCCTTTCGCTTATGGTCTGTATGTATTCCTGCATCGTATCCACCTGGTTTTATCAATGATGTGAAATTATGAACTTTGGTGTTTTCCGGCTGTACATACTCGAGTATTATGCGGATACTCACATAAAACCACACGCAATTACACAAGATTAACACAGAAATCTCGCGGTTCCTATCGCAAGTTACTTGAGCATGCACTTCTGGCTACTCTCGCTTTGATGTATCTTTATTATAAATGTTCGTCTCTTACATTCGGGACGCCGCAACCAGTGTAGACCAATGATTTATTATGAATGTGACACAAACGTATGTAATGGAGTGTCAGGTAATCGAGGTTAGGCAGTTATGGAAAATGACGGAGCAGCCATCCCGGATATGGCGTGTATGGATTCTACTATAGATGCATTCAAGGAATCAGGGATTCCACCCGGGGTTGACACAGAAAAGGGCAATGAGAAGTCCGGCAATGGGAGTGACGCAGTAAAAATCACAAAAGAGGACATGTTAAACGATTTTAAGAGTGAAACCGAGAAACACGAGAGAACACCGGATAAGACTCCTGAAAAAGAGAAGCTGCCACTTAAGAAGAGACTTGGGGCTCTTTTCAAGAAGAAGGGATTGGAATTTGAGCCTTATGATCCGGAAAAACACGGCCCCATTGTCACTTTCGATGGAATGGATGGTCATGAAGAGACTGACCGATACTGGGTGAATGAGCCTTATGCGTTCGTTGTGATTCTACACAACACCAACCGGGATGACCTGTTGTATCAGGTGGTTGAGCCGCATCTGGTCTGGCTTGAGGAAGAGTTCCTTGAGGAGATCCGGTCCCGGCTCAGGGATGTACTTCTGGTGGAAAAGGTTGGAGAAGATGAAGATAAGGAAGAGATTCTTGTAAAAAAAGTCAAATCGCTCGTGCAGGACTACGCGATCGACATAGATAGCGCAACACTTGAAAAGATACTGTATTATATCGTCAGGGATTTTATCGGGTTCGGAAAGCTCGATCCGCTGATGCATGACAGTAACATCGAAGACATATCCGCCAACGGTTATGACATTCCAATTTATTTATATCATAAACAATATTTAAACATCCCGACATCAGTCATTTACGGAGAAGAGGAACTGGATTCGTTCATCATCAGGCTTGCGCAACGAAGCGGCAAGCACATATCCATAGCAGAGCCGATGGTCGATGCTGCGATGCCGGATGGCTCCAGAATCCAGATGACGCTTGGTGAAGCAGTAACCGCCCACGGCAGCACGTTTACGATACGTAAGTTCAAGGACGTTCCGATCACGCCGGTCGATCTGGTCAACTGGAATACATTCTCGTCCGAAGCGATGGCTTATCTGTGGCTCTGCATCGAGAACAACAAGAGCCTGATCTTTGCAGGCGGCACCGCATCAGGAAAAACCTCCTCGTTAAACGCCGTTGCGCTCTTCATGCCAGAAAAGGCAAAGATCATCACGCTTGAGGATACGCGGGAATTGCAGCTCCCGCACCCAAACTGGATTCCGGGCGTGACAAGGGATGCCTTCACCGCTGACAACCGCGGCGCGATTGATATGTACGAACTGCTTCGTGGTGCGCTCAGGCAGCGCCCTGAGTTTCTGCTGGTAGGCGAGGTACGGGGCAAGGAAGCTCTCACGCTATTTCAGGCGATGAGCACTGGACACACGACATTCTCAACGATGCATGCCGATTCGGTCGCATCTGCGATACACAGGCTTGAGAACCCCCCGATCAGTGTTCCAAGGACGATGATCGAGGCTCTTGACATTATGAGCATACAGTCCCAGATATATGTCAAAGGGCAGCGTGCACGCAGGTCTATTAAGATCGTGGAGATCACGGATATCGATCCGACCACGAGAAACCTCAGGACAAACGACATCTTCGCGTGGAATCCTGCAAAAGATGTGATCGAGCGCGTTGGAGAATCAAAGGCACTCAAGGATATCATGACAAGACGGGGATGGACCATCAAGGAATTGAAGAAGGAGCTTGCGTATCGCCAGAAAATTTTTGAATACCTCCTGCGTAACGAGGTCACTGATTTTGATATTATAGCAACGATTATCCACGCGTATCAGTCCACTCCTGAGAAGGTGTTGCAGAAACTTGTGATTGAGTGAGGGTGCTGCA
>JAYEGZ010000233.1:0-7050 GCA_034659315.1 Methanobacteriota archaeon | reverse complement strand
ACTCGAAAGGAGGTAAACAAAAATGAAAAAATATACAATATTAACAATGCTGCTGTGCATTGCAGCGATTGGCTCGGCGGTGCCTGCGCTGGCAACGACGACAGAGGTGAACATAACAAAGTACGCCTCAGATGAAACAACGATACTCACCGAAACGACAGTAACATACCAATGGATGGAGACAAACCTAACCGTGCAGGGCGATGGTGCAACCGAGTACTTCCACCAGGGTCCTATATTTGATGGAGACCCCTGGAACCCGGCTGAAACATTGAACCTCAAGAGTAAAGGAATTGTGAAGGGAACCGATGTCAAAGACCTTTGTGAACTGGTTGGCGGGATGTCCCCGGGCGATGAGATAGGAATCATCGCATCTGATGGATTCCATAAGCGGTTCGGCTACGAAAACGTCTATTCACCACAACCGGGGCAGGGGCCGATGGTTATCTGCTGGTATAAGGATGGGACTTACGTTCCCGACTATACCGATGGGATACAACTCACATTCTTCGCAGATGACCATATATTCGGCAACTGGGACATGCATGAATGCATGGCTCCCGAACATCGGTATAATTACAGCGGAGTTTCTCCATCCTCAAACGGACTATCCGTAAGGGACATCTCAGATATAGCGATATACAGCAACGAAACAGCAGAAACCACGTGGAGTCTTGAACTAACCGGAGCGATAAACGAGACGATGAGTAAAGCAACGTTTGAGGAAGGTGTAACGTGCCACGACGGCTTTTCGTACACTGACTCCGAAGGCATGATCTGGACTGGAATTCCGCTCTGGTACCTGATGGCAAGAGTGGACGACACCGATACTCATGGTAGTGGTTCGTTTAATGATACGCTTGCAGTCGACGGATACGACGTCATAATCACAGCGTGCGACGGATACAGCAAGACCTTCAGTTCAGCAGACCTGGCAGGAAACGATAGCTACATCGTTGCGTGCTACCTGAACGGCTCGGATCTGCCAGAACTAACCGACAGTGGAAAGCCACTGGCGCCACTCAAGCTTGTCGGACCATGCCTGACCAGCGGGCAGATGATCGGAAACATCGCAAAGATCGTACTGGATGTGGAAACTGCCCCTGCTAAGGCGGATCTCACCCTGATCGGCGATGAAACGAAGACGTACGCCCTTGACGAGATTCAGGCGATGCCATCATACATCGCAGGCGGGGGATTCAAGAAATCGACAGGTGTGGTAGTTGGACCATTCAATTATACCGGTGTCAACATCACGTATCTCGTGGATCTCGTCGGCGGGATCACGCCTTTGAACGGTATGAAAATAACAGCCTCCGATGGCTATTCGATGACCTACACGTACGAGCAGGCGATGGGCGAGATTGCCACGTACGAGGGGACTACCGGACCAATGACGATGGTTCTCGCGTACGAGGATGATAGCTGGATACCGGGTTACGGTGGACCTCTCAGGATCGCTTTCGTGGGACCTGCCTCACCGATAACAGACGGGCATTTCTGGTGCAAATATGTGAGTGAGATTGAGATTCTGGGTGGCGTGGATAACTGGAATCTGACGCTAACAGGCGCGATTAGGGACCTACCCGACCGATCGACGATTGAGTCATGTGTGGGCTGCCACAGAACCAGCTGGACTGATGGTAGCAGTCAGGAATGGAGCGGGATACCGCTCTGGTTGCTCATTGGTGTTGTGGATGATAGTGTGAATGAGACCGCGAAACACTATTTCAACGACACGGTCGCGGAGATCGGGTACAATGTAACCGTCGCAGCGGGCGATGGGTACAACAAGACATTCAACAGCACAATTGTTACCCGCAACGATGAACTCATCATCGCAAACGAACTGAATGGAACCGCACTTCCTGAGAAGTATTCCCCGCTCAAACTTGTCGGACCTAACCTTACGAAGAGTGAGATGGTGGGTGGCGTTGCTGAGATACAGATCCCCGAATTGATACGGCGTGGCGATGCCAACCATGACGGAGAACTCGCGACTGCTGATGCGGTGCTTGCATTGCGGATGGCGGTTGGCAGTATCGAAACCGATCTTGTTGCTGATATGAACGGAGACGGGCAGATCACATCTGTGGATGCGCTGATGATTCTACAGACCGTGTACCTACAGGGGTCGAGTTAGAGGAGTTGGAGGAGTCAGGAGCGACAGGGATGAAACGAGCGACGCCAGCAATACCGGTGCAGTTGATACTGGGTATCGGTATTGCGCTCCTGCTCTCAATCTTGATCTCAACGCTTCCGCTTCCGGCGCATGCAGCAGAGCCGACAACCGCTGTTAGGGTGGTAAAGTATGCCTCTGACGAGACGACTGTTCTAAATGAGACGACTGTGACTTATGGCTGGATGGAGACTAATCTGCCGGTTTACGGGGATGGTGATACACATTACTTCCATCAGGGACCTATCTTCGACTCGCCGCCCGGACCGTGGGACGAGAACGAGACCGCGAACCTTAAGGACAAAGGTGCCGTGAAAGGGACTGACGTGAGGGACCTCTGCGATCTGGTCGGGGGCATGTCAGCCGGAGATGAGATAAAGATCCGAGCATCTGACGGGTTCAGCAAGCGGTTCGGCTACGAGAACGTCTATAATCCACCATCGGGACAGGGACCGATCGTTCTCTGCTGGTATATGGATGGGACTTACGTTCCTGATTACAATGATGGGATGCAGATCGTCTTCTTCGCAGATAACCACATATTCGGCAACCGGGACATGCACGAATGCATGGCTTCCGAATACCGGTATAATTACAGCAGTGACTACCCTTCCGCAAACGGATTGTCTGTAAGATACGTCTCTGGTGTAGCTGTGTACAGCACGATTGCACCGCCGGAACTGCGCTCAATTGAGGTCTCGCCAGCCAGTGTGACGCTGGATATCGGTGGCGAGCAGCAGTTTGCAGGAACCGCTTATGATCAATATGGAAGCAAGATTACGGGAATCACCTTAACGTGGACGAGCAGCAGCGAAACGGTCGGGATGGTCGATGGGGCAGGTTTCTTTACCGCGATCGCTGCTGGCGGGACTGTGGTAACGGCAGAGAGTGGGGGCGTAACAGGAACGGCAGACGTGACTGTGGCGAGCCCGGCGGCAACACCTATGCCGACGCCAACCCCATCTCCAACCCCAACCCCGGTTCTGACGACAATCTCAGTCTCGCCGGCGAGGGCGACACTGAATGCATGTGAGACGCAGCAGTTCACGGCAGCCGCGTACGATCAGGACAACCGCGAGATCTCTGGCGTCGATTTTGCGTGGACGAGCGGAAACGAGACCGTTGGGGCGGTCAATCACGCAGGGGTGTTTGCTGCGGTCTCGGCGGGCAAGACTGTGGTGCAAGCGGGGTCGGGAGGTGTGGCAGGAGTTGCGGACGTGATAGTGGCAGGTCCGGAACCGGTGCCGACCGAAACGCCAATTGCGGTACTATCGACGCCGACGCCAGCACCGGCTGAAACGTCGCCTGCGTACGAGACACCCACTTCAGTTGCCCCACCACCATCTGCAACGCCACCTGCGCTAAAAGCGATGCCGGAATCGACGGGATTTGGGTCGCCAGGATCCGGGGGCGTGCTTGCGATCATCGGGGTGCTGGTGGTGGCTTATGCGGTCAAGCGGAGGGGGGCGTAAGGTGGCTCTGATGTGTTGCGCAACAGTTGGAGGTCACTTTCACCGCGCTCTTGGGGAAGGGTTAACCATATAGGCGCCACAATAATTTGAGTGCCAGCAGACAATTGATCGGTCTGGAATCGGAGGGAACTTGATGGAAACCATGAATGATACACTCGCTCCAAATATAATGTAGCAGGTGAATAAATACAAATCATTTTTTCAGATCATACAATCTTCGAAATGAAACGACGTCAAATCGATCAGAAAGAGGTGGCACACCTTATCCGACACCCGGGGCAAAAGACTGATGGTAAAAAGAATAGAACTGTTATACAGGACGCATACTATGATCGAAAGTACAATAAGCAGATGCTGCTAAGAATCATTGGGGAAGAGTCAGACGACACATTTCATGTAATAACGGTTTATAGAACTTCAAAAATCGAAAAATACTGGAGAGGAAACTACAGATGAAAGTAATATACGACCAGCATACTGATAGCCTCACCATAATACTCCGGGACGTCCCGGTCAAGGAGAGTGACGAGATCAGGGATGGTTTGATTGTGGATTACGGAGATGATGGTAGAGTTGTTGCGATCGAGATGCTTGACGCATCCGAAAACGCAACGAATCCTTCCGCATTGCTGTATGAGATCAAAGGGCAGACGATACCAGTTATCTCGTAAATTGGTTGTACTGTGCTCCACATACACTTCGCTGCCTTCTGGCACTGTGACCCCCGGCGACAATGCTGTAACATCCACTATGGCAATATGGGTGGGATGAGCGATGATCGGGGAAACCTGAAAAACGTGAGAGGTTAAACATGACTGACCAGATCGAAGAAGTAAAATATAAGATCATAAAAGTGCTTAAAAAGTGCGGCGTAAAGAGAAGTGGATTATTTGGATCCATAGTGAGTGGAGAGATGAAAGACGACAGTGACATCGACATACTGGTAGAGACTGAAGAAGATATCAGCTTATTGGACCTCGTTGGGATCAAACCGGAAGGCAAGTGGCGAGGTGCTTAGTATGCCATCGCTTGGTGGTTGTCGTTTATTCAGGCTCCACCCTAACAGGCGCACTCAGCGAACACTTCTGCTCTCTCTACTCCTTCTGCTTCTCTGCGCAACATCCCACGCAGCCGGGCAGACGGAATCGGTTCATGTGGTACTGTATGCCGGGGACGGATCGGTCATGAACGAGACGACTGTAACATACCAATGGATGGAAGCGAATTTACCGGTCCACGGAGACGGAACAACGCATTACTACCACCAGGGACCTGTCTTTGAGGGTGATAAATGGGACGAGAATGAAACAACAAACTTTAAGGACAAAGGTGCCGTGAAAGGAACCAATGTACGAGACCTCTGTGATCTGGTGGGTGGCGCCTCGCCGGGCGACGATGTCATGATCCATGCAGTAGACGGCTACCATGTGGAGTTCTGCTACGAAAACATCTACGAACCGCCGCAAAGGCAAGGACCGATCGTTCTCTGCTGGTACGACAGCGAGACTGGATATCCGCCCGACTATTTCGCGGGATTGCGTCTCGTCTTCTTCGCAGATGACAATGTCTTCGGGAACTGGGACATGCACGAATGCTTGCCCCTGAAGAGCCAGCACTTCTTCGGAGACCTCAAACCATCGACGGGCGGGCTTTCGGTGAGATGGGTCGATGAGATCCGGATATATGCAGGCGGGTACACGGGCGAGCAGGGAGGTCCGGCAAAGTCGATGCCCACGAAAACACCAAAATCAAGTCAGGCACCTGGTTTTGGAATCGTGTCTGCAACCATTGGGATGTTGTCGGTCGCATTCATCTTGAGGTGGAGGGGGGTGGGGCGATGAAACCAATTCTAATTCTCATGATATGCATCATTGCAATCTCTGCAACTGCATGTCTGCACCCATCCGAAATCGAGGAGGGGATAATCGAGTGCAACCTGACGTTGATCGGCGATTGCGGGCGGGTGCTCTCGTATGATGAGATCCGGGAGATTCCGTCCTGCGAGGGGCACGGGGGATTCTTCACGACCGTTGGCATCATAAACGGACCGTTCAAATGTAGAGGAGTCTCATTAGAAGAACTGTGCAACCTTGTTGGTGGGATCAACGCAACCGACACGGTCCGGATACATGCGTCTGACGGCTACCTGATGGTCTTCACCCGCGATCAGGTCCGGGGTGATTTTGTCACATACGACCCTGCGACGATGCGGGAGGTTCCGCACACAGATCCTGCGGTGATGCTGATGTATGAGTGGGACGGTTCTCCGCTTTCCGAGGATACAGGCGGACCGCTCAGAGTTGCCATCGTTTCAAATGGTAAACTCTTAACAGAAGGGCATTACTGGGTTCAGTGGGTGGACACAATCGAGATTACGAAATGAAATCGACACCGATAGTAGTTCTGGTATTGGTTATCGCTGTGATTGTTGCAGCCATATTCCTGCCAGATACTACGGAGAAAACGGAACTGCTGGTTGTCCATGCGGGAAGTCTGGTCATACCCTTCGCAGAGATGGAAAAACAATTCGAAAGCCAGAATCCCGGTCTTGATGTGCAGATGGAAGGGCACGGAAGCATCCAGGCGATCAGGCAGGTGACAGATATTCACCGGGCTGTGGACGTGCTCGTGGTTGCAGATGAAAACCTGATTCCCGACATGATGTATCCGGCATACGCAGACTGGCACGTGAGGTTTGCAACAAACCGGATGGTGATCGCATACACCAACAGGAGCAGATACGCTGGCGTGATCAACGACTCAAACTGGTACGAGATTCTTACGCGACCTGATGTTACGTTTGGATTCTCAAATCCCATGCTTGATGCATGTGGGTACAGAACGCTGATGGTGGCGCAGCTTGCTGAATCATACTACGATAACCAGACGATCTTCCGGAACCTGATCGCATGCAACTTCGACCCCACATTCTCTGTTGCCAGAGACGGTGGCGCCGCAACCGTGACTGTGCCAGAGATACTTGATCCGCGAGCCGAAAAAGTTGTTATCAGGGGTGGAAGCGTGCAGCTCCTGGCGCTGCTCGAGCTTGGGGAGATTGACTACACCTTCGAGTACAGGAGTGTTTCCGAGCAGCATGGACTGCGGTTTGTTGAGCTGCCCCCTGAAATCGACTTAAGTTCCCCGTATAATGAGGATATGTACGAAAAAGTCAGCGTCGATCTTGGATTTCAGCGTTTCACATCCGTTGGAACCAGACGAACCGGCAAACCGATCTTCTATGCGATAACAATCCCGAATGACGCACCACATCCAAAACTTGCTCTGGAGTTTGTGGAGTTTGTGATGAGTGAAGAAGGGCTTGGCATGCTTCAAGAGATGGGGCAGCCCACGATCCCGCCGGTTGCGGATAATCCGGACAAAATGCCTGATGGGCTGAGA
>JAYEGZ010000232.1:1228-7087 GCA_034659315.1 Methanobacteriota archaeon | reverse complement strand
GAAGCTGGCAGGATTCTGGGGATCAAAGTGCTTGACCACATCATTATTTCCAAAAAAGGTTATTATAGTTTTCAGGAGAACGGCCTGGTTCATTGACTGACAGTTAGGGGAGTTCCCAACTGCACCTTTAGACAGTGCCCATGGATACCACCGATGCATGACATTAATTTTGTCACTGAGGAATGCACCTCACTTGAGCGAGTACGGTATCCATGGGGCACTGCTGTTTCCGGCGATCGTTTGATTACTTCATCATATCGTAATCGAACCTGCTGCCTGCAGAATCATCAACGTATCCAGTGAGTCCACCGTGCCATCGTTGTTCACGTCCGCATATTCGTTGCAATCGCCACTGACAATGCTATCAAGTGCGATAATTGCATCCGCAGGTGTTAGTTCGCCGTCATAGTTCAAGTCACCAGCCACAGATGGTGCGGCAGGGGGTTCGGTCCCTGATGATGCTGAGTTGCACCAGAGAGTTGTTCCGCAATCGCCCTTCACCGCGCATACGGTAGTTGGGATATATGCGCCATCGACAGATATTCCTGCGCCCAGTAGCATATCCTCCAGGTTGTCATAATTAAAGTCTTGATTAGACTGATAATGGCATGGATTACGGTAATCAGTCTCCATCCATACATCTTTGCCTGTGATGCTCTTGTTCCAGAACTCCTCTCCGTCGTATCCTTGTACGACATGCACGCTGGCAGTATATTCATCCGCGGCTGGGTTATAACTCTGTGAATGCACAATCGCATCATCATAGTTGTCGCCATTAAGGTCCTGATAGGAGTAAGCCCACATCGCCACATCTATACCTGTGACGCTCTTGTTCCAGAACTCCGCTCCGTCGTAGCCTCGTATAGCGCACGTGCCAGCGGTTTTTTCACCTGTGGCTGAATTGTAACTCAACGAATTCACGATTGCATCATCCTTGCCATCAAAATCAAGATCGTGATACGATTCAACCCACATAATGCACGCAGCATACTCATCATCATACTCGTCATCGCCGGTGATATTCTTGTTCCAGAACTCCGCTCCGTCGTAGCCTCGTATGGCGTCCGTGTTGGCAGTGTATTTATCTGCAACTGAGTCATAACTCCATGATTCTATGATCACATCACAACAACCATCGGAATCGAGATCGCCACACTGGTGAACCCACATATCTGCGCCATCCCAACCATCGCCTGTAACGCTCCGATTCCAGAGTGCATCCCCGTTGTAGCCTCGAATGGCGTGCACGCTTGCGGTCTTTTCATCCGTGGATGAATCGTAACTCTGTAAATTCACAAGCACATCATCCAGGTTATTGTAATCGAGATCGTCATACGGGTGAGCCCATATATATGCGCCATCCCAACCATCGCCTGTGACACTCTTGTTCCAGAACTCCTCTCCGTCGTATCCTCGAATGGCGTGCACACCGACCGTGTATTCATCAGCGGCTGAGTCATAACTATGTAAATTCACGATTGCATCACTTGTGTTGTCCGAATCAAGATTGCTGTGCAGTTCAACCCACATACCAGCACTACCCCAACCATCACCTGTAACGCTCTGGCTCCATAACTCTGCCCCATTGTAGCCCCTTCTTGCAGATATGCACACGGTCTTCTCGTCCGTGGCTGAATCGTAACTCTGTAAATCCACGATCGCGTCACCTCTGTTGTCACAATCAAGATCCTCGCACGGGTACACCCATATTGATACATCTGTGCCTGCGACACTCTGGTTCCATAACTCTACTCCATCGTATCCTCGCTTAACGTGCGCATTTTCGGTTTTTTCACCAGTGGCTGAATCGTAACTCTGCGAATTCACAATGATGGCACTGCCATTATCATAATCGAGATCGCCATATGGGTACGCCCATATATACGCACCATACCAACCATCGCCTGTAACGCTCTGGTTCCAGAACTCATCTCCATCGTAGCCTCGAATGGCATGCACACCGACCGTATAGTCATCAGCGGATGAGTCATAACTCTCCGATACCACGATCACATCATCCGTGCCATCATAATTGAGATCACAACACGGGTATGCCCACATACCTGCACTATACGTGCCGTTGCTGGTAACGCTCTGGCTCCAGAACAGGTCGCCGTCGTAGCCTCGCCTGACATGCACGCTTGCGGTGCATTCACCTGCGACCGGGTCGTAACTCCGCGAATTCACGATCACGTCGTCCATACCATCGTAATCAAGATCGCCCGCGAGACGCGCCGGAAGATCATCAAGCGCCCCGGTATTATAAACGATTTTCTGACCCCATAATTCAGTACCATTGCACCCATTTACTGCCAATACGTACTCAAATGTATATGTATAAGTGATTGAGTTATACGTCCCATTGAATAATACCACATCATCCATGCCATCTCCGTTGAAGTCTCCTGCTGTGATACCATGTGTAAACGAGCATTCCGGTGAGGTCGCATCCAACGCCATCACAAGTGGCACATAGCAATAATCGACCGCCTGGTAAGTCATACTTGCATTCGGATCGGTGTGACTTAATCCCCGATCTTCAGAGATGCCCATTCCAGTTGATAAAGCTGGCGCATTGTCCGGATCCGCCATAACGCCGGGCAACATTCCCACCAGCGTCGTAGCAACTATCAATGCCGCAATAATATTCCGTAATTTGTTCGCATTCACGTTATTTTCCCTCCTTTGATCACAAATAATTACTGATAGTATGCACCCCGGTATAAAGGGTTTGCGATCAAAGAGCGCGTCAGGTTGGGCGATGTCAAATTAACATTCCCATTTCTTCGGGCATTCCGACCTCACCCAATCAAATGTTCTAATAAAATCAGTAATTCAGGTTTTTCAGCAGCCTTATTCATGTAATCCCTGATAAACTCCGGCATTCATGATTAAACGTTTTCTTCACGGTGCTATAGCGATGAACACGTATATAAAACCATGCAACCGATTGTAAGGACTTCCATTCCCACCGAATGTATACAACCCCGATCTCGATTTTTCTCGGATGTATCACGTACTATCTCTTCTTATATCATCCGAAATTCAAAATAGATGTGGCAAGATCAAAGATTGATCTGATGCTATACCGGAACGGCACAGGCATTGTTGGGCAATAGTCCTACCAAGGTCATCTTCCGGTCCAATTTTGCTGGCATATCCGGAGGAGTGCTGCTATAGAACCTATATCTTATTTCTTTGGTCTTCCCCCTACAGATTGCGAAGTAAACATTTTTATATCTCGGATCAAAAGGCGGTATTGTATTCTGAAAAACTGACCCCAGAACGCGCTGAATTGATCGAAAAAACAGGTGAGCGAATATGAAAACAATTATCAGCATCTTACTATTGATTTTAGCGCTGTGCAGCGTTTGCGCAGCAGAAACATATCAGGTTGTACTTTGCCCGACTGATGATGCATATATAGACTCTGAAAACCCGACAACCAACTACGGTGGCACAAGTCAGCTCTATGTGGACACGGATATACGGAATTCTGACACAATCCCCAACCAATATGAAAGAAGTTATCTCAAGTTCGACTTATCACAGATACCGGTAGAGCCAAATATCGCAACTACCATCACATCTGCAAACTTAAAATTATATTCCAGTATTTATGGACAAAGTGTGAGTGTTGGCGCGTATCAGTGTTCCAATTCATGGAGCGAAGATGCAATAACGTGGAATAGCCCCCCAACAGCAGATTCCACTCCTATAGCTACAGTTTTCGTTGTACACGATGACACTTGGTATTCGTGGGACGCTACAGGAAACATCCAAGATTCGATCAACGACAACATTTCGATCATGCTTAAATCGGAAAGAACCGAATATGGCTATGAATATCTATCGTTTAATTCAAAAGAGCGCTACAGCGAAGAGCTATGTCCAAAACTTGAGATTACATATACCATTTCATGCGCCGGTTCGGACACGCACATTAACATAACAGATTCTGACAGCGATGGGGTAATTGACATTTTGGATCGGGATAACAGCACGCCATCAGGATACTGGACAGATTCTAATGGGCGAGGGCGGATGTGGGGTGACATGAACGGCGATGGTGAACTCACATCCGCAGATGCCCTCATGATTCTGCAAGCTGCGGTTGGCGCAATCAAATTATAGCTGCGTCAGATAGTACTCATCGAAAAACCACACCCTCCGCACCGATGCTCATCACTCTCGGCACCCAGTAAGACCGCCCGCCATTCATATATCCTATACACCCAATCTCACTTCACAACCTCGCTCGCATTCGTGATCACCGGATCCGCACCAAGCACCTCGAGCCGCGCCGCGATCTCATTTGCACCATGATGCCCGCCAGTAACTGCAATCGCGTGCCTGAGCGCACAGTCTACCACCACAACAGCAGGATCTGTCCATTTGCTCGAGAGAAACGGCGCAATCATCCGAACAGCGATCCCGCAGGACATGATCGCAACAATCGCATCATACCCGGAATCCTGCGAAAAAGCGTCCGCAAACGCATGGTCCGAGTACCAGACCACCTCGCCGCCAACAAGACCCGCGACGCGCTCTGCAACCGCCCGGTTTCGCTCAAAAGAGATCACTGCGATCCGTATAGGTGCGACCTCCTGAAACTTGTCGGATGCACGACATCGCCGATCAGGATCATGGCGGATCGCTCTATTCCCGCGGTTTCGACCTTTTCTGCGATGTCTGCAACCGTGCCCCGGATGATCTGCTCATCATGCCACGATGCCCGGTAGACAACGGCAACCGGTGTATCCCCAGGATATGAAACTTTTTTCATGATCTCATTGATTTTGCTTGTGCCCAGGAATATCGCCATCGTTGCGCCGTGCTTTGAAAGCTCCCTGATCGAGTCAGACTTGAGCGTCTCGCCAGCCGGGCGTGTGATGATCAGGGTCTCTGTGATTCCAGAGAGCGTAAGCTGCGTCCGAAGCGCGGCTGATGCTGCAAATACAGACGACACGCCCGGAATGATCTCAACATCGATGTTGTGCTTTTTGAGCGCCGATATCTGCTCGCATATTGCGCCGTAGAGCGATGGGTCGCCGGTGTGCAGCCGGACGACTTTTTTTCCGTCCCTGATTGCACTAACCATGTGGTGAGTCAGTTCATCGAGGGTAAGTCCGTGGCTGTTGATAACCTCTCCGCTACTGAATGCTGCAACCGCCGGGTCAACGAGCGAACCCGTGTAGATCACGAGATCGGCTTTCTCGAGCAGCTCCTTTCCGCGGAGTGTGATCAGCTTCGGGTCGCCCGGACCTGCTCCAACAAAATAGACTTTTTCTGGCATGATTTACCTCCCTTCCACATCTCTTTTGCTTGCATACAGTATGCTGAAATAATTCCCTTTATCAGGAATCTCGTCGGTCACTCGTTCCTCATCAGAGAACAGCTTCTCAGCAAAGATGAAATCAGTATATCCTTCTTCGATCAGGCGGTCCCTGATCTTTTTCGGGGTTCGCGTCTTTAACACGATCTTTGTTGTGATCGGCGAGCCATCACTCACCACAAACGAACGATCAATGCCCGCATCGGTTCTCGATGCAAATGCCGTGATTGAACTGATTCCAGGGACGGTTTCGATGACAATGTCAGGATATTTTTCCCGTATCCGATTTTTCAGGCGGGTGAATGTTGAAAAAAAGTTTGGATCGCCGATCAGCCCGAATGCAACCAGTCTGTGCCGGGCTTCGGATGCAACGACGTCCGCGTTATGATCGATGGTACGATCCAGCGTGGTTTTGTCGTGCGTCATCGGAAAATCGAGTATCTCTGCATCCGTGTACGGAGAAACCAGTTCCAGAGCGAGTTTTCCAGGAACAAAGACCTTGTCGCTCTCTTCAAGTATTTTTA
>JAYEGZ010000232.1:0-1128 GCA_034659315.1 Methanobacteriota archaeon | reverse complement strand
GTGCCATCAAGGGTTGTTCGCCGCTCTCGTATTTCGAGCAGTTGTTCACCAGGATTTCCATTCCATATCTCGTCAAACGAACGCTCTTTGACGTTACCAACCGTCATTTGTGGCGTAAAATGGCAGGGATTCACATTTCCAAGATAATCCACGTTAGCAACCTTGTTTCCAATTGAGCAGCCACCCGAAACCTGTAGAAGATCCCGGACCTGATCAAATCTTTCAGGATCCTCCCGCTTCAGGCGTTCAAGAATATATACGCCATCCATCGGGGAGTCCGTTGTTAAAATCTCGATCTCCTTGTCCCGAAGATTGATTGCACTGTCGTAAAGATATTTGAGCACCTGTGTCCTCTCCTCTTTCGTGACATCCAGTTCCTCCATGATATGCTTGCCCCGCCCGGTCGGGACCAGATGGTACAGGCAGAACCTGGGTATCTCTTTCTCGACGCACAGATCAAGGAGCTTTGGAACCTCCTGCCAGTTTTCCTTCTGTATCGTGATCCTAAGTCCGGTCTTGAGCCCTGCGTCCTGCGCATTCTTTATCCCCTCCATCGCACGGTCAAAAGCCCCGGCAACTCCTCGAAACGCATCATGCATCTCTGCGGTCGCTGCATCCACGCTCACGCCAACATACCTGATATCTGCCTCAGCAAGCAGCACCGCCACCTCTGGCGTAATCAGGGTTCCGTTGGTGGATATCACCATGCGAACGCCCTTTTCTTTCGCATGAAACGCAAATGGGAAGAAATTCTTGCTCATTAGCGGCTCTCCCCCAGTTACGATCAGCATCGGCATCTCAAGACGCGCCATTTCGTCAATGAAACGTATTCCTTCATCAAGCGTCCATTCATCCGGATGAGGCGATCGTGCATCCATGTAGCAGTGTTTGCACGAGAGATTGCACTCGCGGGTGATATTCCACATAACTACCGGCTTGACCTCAGATGAGAAGCGGATAAGGTCGTCGGGCGCCTCTGCACATGCGACTTCTCTCGCCCGTATCGCGTCCCACACCGTGCCGCGGTCTGCCAGTACCTTTGAAAATATGATCATATTACTTGGGTTCTGGATGCTGGTATGATAAACATTGTGGACGCTGTGGCTTTGGAGGCGGTCGTGCTGTATC
>JAYEGZ010000231.1:0-7095 GCA_034659315.1 Methanobacteriota archaeon | reverse complement strand
GTGAATATGAGTTTGAGGAGGATGATGATACCTTACATTTGTTCAGGATCGAATGGTTCGATCCGGAAACTAATGTAACATACGAAAAGATCGTTAGAAGTTACATAACAAGTGAAGAAGCTGTGACACTATATGTAGATAAGCATACAAAAGAAGATATAGTTTTATTGTCTAAAGATATGCCAACACCAGTTTCAACTATTTCCAGGTCAGCCTCAACTTCTACACGCACGGTTAAAGAACCAACCTCGCACCCAACAGAAACACAGACCACTGAAATGCACACGGACTCTGTAATGACACAAGATTCAGAGAGTGACATGAAGCAACACATCAGTGCCACATGTACACTGGTTGCATTCGTTTCTGTTTTGTTTGTACTGATGCAGATCCGAAGAGTTTAGAGTTTTCGCGGGAGTCAACTCCCCGTATGTAACCCGGGATGGGTGACCTGATAATTCCGCGAACAGGATAATGCGACCTACCAGTAGTGTGCTGACAGAACCTGAATCGAGACGTTGTGTGACGCTGCTACCATCCGGGTTAAGTTAAACTGGCGTAAGAGCCTTTTTACCGATAGCGTAAGCAACCATCAACACTATTCCCGCCACGGTTGTTAATAATCCTGAAATCTGCAATACATCCACAAGGTCTGGTTCTACGGAGTATGACTTTATCAGAAGCGCTATTCCTAATAAAAAGAAGAATAATCCGGTAATTAATTTGTGTTCCGGGTTTTCTTGCTTTTTTTGCGTCTCTTCTGGCTTCCAGAGTCCCCTGTCTATCAGGTCGATCTTCTTCTTATGTTCCAAATGAGCCAAGAATACGTAGCATACCATTGCTGCGATTATTATTAAGACCAATTCAATCATGTTACAGCCAAATGTTATACGATATACTTAAAGTTAACCATTTCAGTCATACCGAAAAGTTTATCAACGATACGTCGTTGTAACATATCTTTGATGATATCCAAAATAATCCCGGCAACTGTCATAATTCTGATGGTGTCGATAATACTTGCAACTCCTGTAGCAGCAGACTCAACTGGTGTTAGTCTCAACGCACCGGAAAGAATGGAAGGCGATTTCAGTGTCGCAATAGATATAGAAAATGTCGCCGATCTCGATTCAGGGCAGTTTGATCTCTATTTTGATCCGGCTGCAGTGCGTGTCGTGCGCGTTGATGATGGAAATATCGGTGGAACAACCATACCCATAGACAACTGGGCAGCCGTTGGTGAAAACGCCATCAGGTTACTCTTCAATCTTCCTGGCATCGATGGCGCATCCGGATCCGGATCGCTTGCAACGGTGCACTTTGAGACGATAGTGCCAGGAAATTGTGCCATGGAACTGTCTAACGGATTGCTTGTTGATACTATGGCAGAGGAGATATCTGTGAGCTGGAACGGCGTTGAAAGTGCTGCAACTGAGACTGGAGCAACGACTCCTGTAGACGAGACTGGATGTAAAACACCAGGATTCGGAGCTCTATTTGTAATATGCGCCATTGCCACGGTGATCTTTGCGTTCAGGAGAGAGAAATAAACGATATTGTGTTATTGTGCGGGCAGCACACGCCGTCTGCACAATTGATTTTTTTAACAAACTGATAGAGAGCTTTAGGGAATAATTTCGAAATGAATCGCAGGATATGAAACAGTAGTTGAACTTGGGAATAGAGAACGAAAGCCCGGCGGTAGATGAATAAGGAACTTATGAAGTTACACGACGAAATCATTTTTCACGCTCCTTTATTTCAAGTGTTACCAAACTTTTGATACCTCAGGAGTATTATTTGATCTCGACAGATTGAATGCGAACCGCAATACTCATAAATTGGCGTCAATAATGGGGAAAATCGCTCGGTATGTGGATGGTGTCGCCAAAGCGGAAAATCATCACTTTGGAAGAGTTGTTAGATGCATTCCCTTATGTCGGGGATATGTTAATCGATGGCACTGAGAGACCGATCCAGAGACCAAACGACGACGAGAAACAGAAAGAAAACTTAGAAAAGGCAGGCACCACGTCATTGATCCAAATAATCTTTACATCCAGCACAGAGAAGACAAGTTATAAAACACCTTCACGTAAAACGAACCATCCGCGTGCCAAGCGTCGCAAGATCGACTATCGCGGCGTGGGCTGGCACTGGTTCAAGGTTCACTCGCTTCTGAAACTCGGTCTGTGACTGCCAGGTCCCTGCATTGATCACAGTGACGCCCTTGTACCGGTCAACTCCGATGGTGTGCACATGCCCGCAGTGCAGGATGTGTGGTATCCGGTCGATCACGAAATGATCCGTTATTTCGGGAGCGATGGATACTCTGCCGCCGTATGTTGGCGCGATGTGCCTACGCCGGAGCATCTCGACCATGACTTCTGCCGGGCGCTGGTAACTCATGTTTGGTATGGTTGCGATCAGGTCGTCCATCGATCGCCCGTGATAGATCAGTATGCGCACGCCCTCGATCTCGATGAGTGCTGGATTGCCTGTGAAAACCGTATCGTCCCGAAACATCGATCTGATATTCTCAGGAAGCGCGGGTTGCGGTTCTGCCAGCCGCACCGCGTCGTGGTTGCCGGGTGCGATAATGATCCGCACATTCCTTGGAACCGCCCTTAAATATTTTGCAGCGCATCTGTACTGGTCATATACATCAGCGATCTCCAGTTCCTCTTCCTGCCCCGGATACACGCCAACGCCGTCCACGAGGTCGCCTGCGATGATCAGGTATCGCACCTGCCCTGCATCCGCCCCATTTCCCCTGCCATTCGCACCTCCATCGCTGCCGACGTCGCTGTCGCCGAGCCAGTCGATAAATTCGCAGAATGCATCCTCAAGAAACGTGTTGCTTCCGATGTGAACGTCTGAGATCAGGACTGCCTGGCCATGACCGCCTCCTGCACCAGCTCCATTTCCGTTTCTATTTCCAGTCCAACTGCCCGGGAGTCGCTGGTTGTGCTGGTTGGGGATCTCGGGCATCACGAGGTCGCTTACGATCATCAGTCTGCCATCCCCGATGAGCGAGCCTGTCACCCCAATCACCTCGTCGTTGATGATACCACTTGCAAGCTCCCACAGATCGCGGTCAGCCGGGCGGATAAGCACAGAGAACATGCCTGTCGGATCCTCAAGCTTGATCAACTTGTTGCCGTTTACTGTGGTCCGGATATCATGAACCATGCCGATAATCGAGATGTTGCCATGATCCCTGAGTCTTTCCGATCGCAACGATTCGATCGGGCGCGCAGTGACCCTGGTGCGGATGATATTGCTTAATCGTGTGTACCGGTCACGGAAGTACCGCACAAACTCACCGTATTCGCCGACACAGGTCGACTCGTTGCTGATGTCGCATAATATATTCACTCCTGGAAGTTCAGGTGCAACAGGCGGTTGGATATGGGGCGTTTTCGCAGGCGGCTTCGCGGGAAGCTCTCTCCTGCTACCAGATGCCGCCCTTGTGCCAACAGCACCATCACCGTTACTATCATTACCATAATCGAGCATGATGTGCTGCTTTTCCACCACAAGCACAGAGTCATCAAGTGATTGCAGCACCTGTTTCACAACGTTATCCGGCGACGGGCATGAATCAATCAGCGTGACCGCACCCGGGCTGATCTGATATCCTGCGTTCGCAAATTCCTCCACAATCAGTGATTCATGCATTGGTATGTACTTAGGATTGCGAGAGATAAACCTTTATCGCAAAAACTCAAGGGCAGGCGTTGTGGGTGTTATATCCAAAATGCACCAGCATAAACCTCCACAAATCATAATCAGTCGAAGAATCTCATGGAAATGCCAACCCGAGAGGTATAATATCCGTACACCGATTCAAAATCCAATTACTTATTGCACACTGGAAAATCAGGGTTGTTACAGAATATATACCTATATCTGGTAATTACTGTGTTGTCGGATCTTACGGGGTTCTGTCCACAATTGACGTGTGGTCTGGCGGGCTGCCCCACAGAATTGCCCTGATCGCGGAGACGTCCACACACTTCTCGACGATCTCTGCAAACTCCTTGATCCCTTCTTCCTTCGTTGCAACACCAAACGAGACCCCTTCCAGCGATATCCCTCTTTTGGTGTAGATATATCCGAAGATCGCCTCTCTTATATTCTCATTCTCGAACAGACCGTGCAGGTACGTGCCAAAGATAAGCCCTGAACTATCTATGCAGCCATCATCCCCAAAAACGGGGCAGGGTGATGCGGTGTCACCGGTATGGATCTCGTAACCAGCGACGGTCTCGCCGCGGATCGTTTCGAGAATCGGTCCGCCGGCAGTAACCTGCTTTGTGACCTGCCGTGTCTGTTTCTCGTATCGCTCAAATGTCGTTGCCACATCAAGAAGCCCCATACCCGCAATCTCGGTCTCGCAGTCCTCAAACCCGCAATCAGTGATCGTACGCCCGAGCATCTGGTACCCGCCGCAGATCCCGATGACTGGAGTTCCCCTACCAACCGCATCGATGATCTGCCGGTCTATCCCGTGCGCCTGCATCTCCCGAAGGTCGGCAGTCGTATTTTTTGTCCCGGGAACGATGATCAGGTCGGGATCGCCGAGCCTTGAGTCAAGCGGGAGATATCTGACGTTTGCGAATGCTTCGAGAGGCTCAAAATCCGTGAAATTCGATATGCGTGGCAGACGTATGACCACAATGTCAATTGGATGGTGCTGATGACGATCGCGATTGTGGTCATGATCATGATGCTGTGCCATCTTATCCGGAATAGATACCGAATCTTCTGATGGGATCGCAATATCCGCATAAGGCAGGACCCCGAAGACTGGCAGTCCGGTGATCTCCTCGATCTCAGAAATCCCCGGCGCAAGAATACTGTAATCACCGCGAAACTTGTTGATGACAAATCCTTTGACAAGCGCCCGGATATCCTCCGGAAGCAGGGCAAGCGTCCCATACAGACTTGCGAATACGCCGCCCCGCTCGATATCCCCGACCAGAATGATCGGTGGTCTCACTGATCTGGCGGTTCCGATGTTCACAATGTCGCGATCGTACAGGTTGATCTCGGCTGCGCCCCCCGCGCCCTCTACAACGATGAGATCGTACGTCGCTCCGAGCCGTTTGATCGCATCGTCCACGACACCTGATATCTCATCGATCGATTCATAGTAATCGCCTGCTCTCCGGTCGTACGCCGGTTTGCCAAGGATGACCACCTGCGACATGTGATCGCCCTTTGGTTTAAGCAGAACCGGGTTCATATCCACGGTTGGCTCGATTCCAGCCGCCCATGCCTGTATCGCCTGCGCAATCCCAATCTCGCCGCCGGCATCTGTGATCCACGAGTTTAGACTCATGTTTTGAGCCTTGAACGGCGCAACCGCCACGTCTTTTGAGAAGATGTGGCACAGGGCGGCAACAAGCACGCTTTTCCCCACATGGGATGCGGTTCCAAGGATCATCAGGTGTTTTGCCATAGGGTTAACAAATTGTGTGCAGATGATTTATCACTATGGGCGAGGGTGATGCCCCCCCAGGTTTTCAGGCAACTAAACGCTTCCATGTATCTTACTGCCCCATATTTTCTTGTGTCAATCTCGCGAAATCTTGTGCAATCCCGTGGTTTTTTTTCAACTCGACTAAACACGCACCAAAAGATCAGTAATCTTTAGTGCTATTATATGGTACAACCATCATCTAAAAAAACTTCGATGCAAGCGATCTCTGTGCAGAGCAGTTCTCCACGAATGCGCAGAACTCACAGGGCGCATCTCGCGGTCGATCAGGCATCTTACCATCCTTGATCCTCCTGATCCTATTCCGCAGTTCCAGAACCCTGCGCCGGTCTTTTGACCTGATATTCACCTCTCGCAGCTCAAAAAACCTTGCATACTCAACAATTCCACGTTTCACAACCTGCCCAAACGTTTCCTCAACCAGCATAGCGCAGGCTGTGATCTGCAACCGATCAGGTTTCCATGCACCCTGATCCGGCTTTTCGCCAGTCCTGATGAGGTATGGTAGCACGACGCCATCGATCCGCACCAGTTTATCGGGAGCCCCGGCGATGCCGAGTTCATCTGAATACATGGTATGTTCGACTGCACATGGGGTTATTTTCGTAAGAAGCGCATCTTTTCCGATTATTCTGACATACTCATCAATCTGTGTGCCGATCACATTGATATCGATACTATCTGCCGCATCTGCCACCATCTGTCGGTCCACGCCAGAGAGTTCGGCGCGATACAGTATTAAAAGCTCGTCTACGATGCGCTTGAGCTTGGCACGCAGTCTTTCGATCACATCGTTGACCCCGTCAACCCCTTTAACCGCATCGGTGTCGCCAGCATCACCTGCACCATCGCGGGCAACGGTGCAATGGTGGGTATGTGCAAGTTCTTTTAAGATAAGACGTGTTATATATTTTGTATCGACGATCCTTGGATCATCATCCCTCAACTGGCTGCGAAAGTATATGAGACGCGGGCATCGCAGGTATGCGGCGATCTCAGATGCCAAAATTCTGCCTGGTTTCATCCCAGAACCGATTTGACAACCACACCATCTGCGTCCACATCCACCAAAACAAGCGTCTTTACATCGTGTCCGGCAGCACGCAATGGTTGTGCGCCCTCGCCACGTTCGATGACCACAACGATGTCACGTATCTCTGCACCAGCGATTTCCAGCGCACGAATAACTGCTTTCATCGTGCCCCCTGTACTGATCACGTCATCCACAATCATCACACGGTCGCCTTTATTGATCCCATTAAGATACAGCTCTCCTTTTGAATATCCTGTATGTTGGTGCACTGCAACCTCATTTGGCAGGTCATACCGGCGTTTCCTGATGATCGCAAGCGGAATGCCCGTTTTCATTGCAAGAACCGTCCCAACCGGGATCCCCATTGACTCAATGGTCACGATCCGGTCCACGTTGGTATCAGCCAGCTCGATTATGCGGTCTGCAACCTCTGAAAGCAGCGCAGGCGTAAGTTCCGGAACGCCATCTGTTATCGGGTGGATAAAGTAGTGGTAATCACCCCTCGGGACAATTGGCGCATCCTTAAGCGTTTGAGTGAGTATCGGGAGCATGAATC
>JAYEGZ010000230.1:0-7121 GCA_034659315.1 Methanobacteriota archaeon | reverse complement strand
TTACTATAGTCATGACCGCATCACCCTCGCCAGATATAGCGCAGCAGATATGTGGCACCCCGCGCATTCCTCATATCCCACGGTTACAGCCATTGCTCGCGGGCGACATGAACCGGCGAATCGGACGGATTAATCAAACGATACCCTGACCATTTTGATCGCATTTGCCGCGTCAGAAAGTACCCTCTTCTGATCTTCGAGTTCATTACCACGCATCTCCAATTCAACTCTTAAATTTTCGATTTCCTGCTCGATCCGCTCGATTCGTTCGTTGTTCGTGGCAAGTTCTCGCTCAAGCGTAGTTTTTGTTTCCGATATGGTCAGACTGGAGATCTGATCCTCAATATCTATTATCCGGGAGCTAATACTCTGGTATGCGTCTTTTTTTGATGCGAAAGAATCCATTATTTGCTTTGTTTGACTGGTAGCTTTGTCACGCTTCCTATCCTTGAGTCCGAGGATGTCATCATCGAGTAATTTGCACACATCAATCATAAAATCGGTGACATCTGCTGCATCCATCTCGATTGGATTTTTGAGTGACATATCAAGTGATTCTTTCTGTTTTGCAGAAAGTGTGTGCCTTCCGCTGGTATCCTGCTTTTCCATCCGTTTAAATGCTTTGTTAAGCGGCATGAACATCTCTATGACGCTGGTTTCGATAGTGTCCCGCTCATCACGAGCCTGTTTTACTTCGGTCTCGAGTTTGACAAAGGAATCCCACTCGGCGCTGCCCGAGAGTTGTTCCAACCGGACGGCACATTTGTCGCTTGTATGCTGAAAACCCTCAAGTTCCGACCCGGCGCTCCCGATTCTTAAATTGTGCTCGACGATGGTATCCTGCAAATCGGTTATACTTTGTATAACTCCTGAAATCTCGCTAAAAGTCCCTATCAGATCTTCATTTTCATCGATCAGAAGTTTGAGTTTGGTAAGTAACTTTTTCACATCCCTGACGTCGGAAATCACCACCCCAACCTCCTTTGGAAACAGATACTTGGCAGAGTGGTGGCTTTTCACTGATTTTTCGAGCATATTTTCAAGATTGGTGTTGGTGGTTACGTAAAATTCCCTGATCGCCGAATAATCCATCGAGGGGCTGTTGATCTTATCGATCAGCATGTTGATCTGCTTGATTATGTTATCGCGGGCTGCAAGCCCCACTTTCAGCACGCGGGGCGGCATCTCCGGAGGCTCCACGGTCTCAAACATCCTGATATCGCGCACCAGTTGCTCTTTCGCCTCTCCAATCTCTGCAAATACCCGGGCAGCGGATTTGAAGAATTCGCCGAGATCCGCTTTCAATTCATCCGCAACCCAGTTTTCAACTTCGTGAAAAGCGATCGTGGGGGTCTCTTGCCGAGTTTCTTTCCCAATGATCTTATTTAGCCATTTCAATTCCATCAACGGTCCGGTGTGGTGTTTATAGTGTATCGGTGTATTGCATCTAACGTTATTATATTATACAGTCTCGATCTTGATATACCCTTCCGATCAGGAAAGCTTTTTACTGCTGCAACCCTCTCAATAATTTCATGGCAAACCTTTTTGGCATAAAATTAAGTGAGATAGTGCAGATCGTGATCATCGTCGTCGCGGTCATGCTGGTCTACAGAGTTTTGCTGTTCATGTTTGGGATGGCGCAGGTACTAGTATTTGTGATAGCAATATATATTGTTTACAAAATCGTCAGAGCAATTTTGTGACAACATCTTTATATGATCTCGTCGCCATGTTGGATTTATGGGATTATTTACACGCATGGAGCTTATGGTAAAATCCAAGGCAAATAAACTACTTGATCGCCATGAAGACCCACGGGAGATACTCGATTACTCATATCAAAAACAACTGGAGCTCTTGCAGCAAGTAAAGCGTAGCGTAGCCACGGTTGTCACAGCCAAGAAGCGGCTCGAACTCCAGAAAGCAAAACTTGAGCAGAATACTCAAAAACTCGATAGGCAGGCAAAAGATGCCATCAGTTCAGGCAGAGATGATCTTGCACGCCTTGCACTTGAACGGAAGAAATCCAATACAATTGAGATCGAAAGTCTCATTATGCAGATAAGTGAGCAGGATATGGAACAACAAAAGCTCATTGAAACGGAACGAAAACTTTCAGCCAAGATAACGGCATTTAGAACAAAGAAAGAGACGATAAAGGCACAGTACACCGCTGCTGAAGCACAGGTGAAGGTGAAAGAGGCAGTCACCGGGATATCCGAGGAGATGGCTGATGTTGGGTTTGCGATCCAGCGAGCAGAGGATAAGACTGATGGAATGCGTGCAAAATCTGCTGCGCTTGACGAGATGGTAGAACTCGGCTCTCTCGATGAGATAGGCGGAGAAGATGATATTGAACGGGAACTACGCAAGATGCAGACCACCGCCGGCGTGGACGATGATCTTGCAAGATTGAAGGCGGAGATGGGAAAATGATCATAAGAATCATGACCGTGGGTCAGTACAAGGTGAGCGATGATTTGCTGGACGAATTAAACAAGCTCGATAACGAAATCGTGCGTTTGCTCGAATCCGGTGACGAAACAAAGTTTAGGGACGTGCTTGGTGCGTTTACGTCGAAGATTCGGGAGAAGGGAACCCCTCTTGATCCGGATGTCATCGTGGAATCTGATCTGATCGTTCCACCGGATGATCTCACGCTTTCGGAAGCGGCACGGATATTCAGTGGCGAAGGGCTTATACCGGACTGATGACGAACACATCCGAAATAAACCGTGAGAATACCACCCGTAATCAGATATTAGGGGTGCTTGCAATAGCATTCGTCTGTGGGGTGGTCGTTCAGCTCTTTCAGATAATAATCTGTGATACGACTGGCATTGATAGAATTTTAGGGAATTTAACGGAGGTTCTGTTGATTCTTGTGCCAATACATGTTGCTATTATCGTATCCCACTACTATCATAAAGATTGGAGATATATGGTCATAACTGGCATGGTAACCATGGTTTTTGCCAAAGCCGCCCTGAATGCGTATGCTATTGGGTAGAGTGGCGGTTATTTTGCCACAACTTCCATCCAGAACGGCTCGCCCAGAAGAATCGCGACCGGGAGCCCCGATGTCTTTGCAAGCATCCACGCACTCGAAACCACGCCACCCACCTCTGCCGGTAGAGGTGAATACCACGGTACCCCGAGATCGTCAAGTATTTTTGGCGTCAGTTGCCCCATCGGCACCTGCGCGGAGATCCGCTCACCGAGATCGCCGCGATGGCTGATAATCATCAGCAGCGGTATCCGGTACAGCAGATCGAGCGATGCGAGCGCATTAATGCTGTTCCCAAGACCTGAGTTCTGCATAACCATTGCCGGGTTCTTTCCACCGAGATATGCGCCAGCACACACTCCGATACCTTCTTCTTCCCGCGTCACCGGGACATGCACGATCCCCTCGTCGCACTCGATCTCATCGAGCAGTCCTATCAGGTTAACGCATGGAACGCTCGTCACAAAATCGATTCCTGCATTTTTTAAAGCGTCAAAGAGTATGGATCGTATCATACCAGCGTCACCACACCTTAAGATCGATTCCCTCGATCCGCACACGGCTGCCCTCCGAATGCACGATCACGCCTGAATGTACCTTGCCCATCATACAGTGCTCTGGCAGAAACCGCACCGTTGCCCCGACATCAGGAACATTGCCCTTCGTTACTCGCCCCTCAAAGGCAACGACCATACAAATCCCGGTATCTATCCATTCTATGTCCTTGCCGATCCGGTGGAGTGGTCCTGTGATGCGCACTGTGATGATTCCGTGATTCACCTCAAGAATATCCGCAAAATGCGTTACCGGACATCCCCATGGGCGATAACGGATAATATCCCCAACTCCAACCTGAACGCTTCGGTCAAACGGATACAAATCCTCCAGGCAGGATGTTTCACCCTCAAGTGGCGATAAAATAAAATCCGCTGCAAGATGGTCGATGAGTCCAACAATCTCATCTTTCATAATCGTCCTTGCATCTGCCACCACTCCATCCTCACCTCTTGCCATGCCTGATAAAATTTCCTCGATCGCACTGATGCGTCCTTTGAATCGATTTTGAAGCAGATACGGGCATCCCGATGTTTCTACCTGCTTGGCAGCCAGTGCTGCTGCGAACTGCGTACAATTTGTGCACCCACACTCGCCGCAATTAAGCCCTGGTAGTAGCCGATATATTTGTTTCATCGTCGTATGTTCCTTATTCCAAGTTTGCTTGCATCCGGATGCACATAAAGATGTTGGATGCCGGCGCCAGGCAGTATATGGAGTGGATGTGACACTTCAATGGAATGTCAGGACCGCGGTTTTCTCAAGCGGCTGCCACCACGCAAAGTCGGACGAAGATCTAATCACCTCTGAAGTCGTTGTGTCGTGGGAGGAGGCAAAACCATTGCTCACAAGCACATACATCCATATACCCCGCATTGGGAGTACAATCGAGCGCAGGATATGGTCATACGGCATCAGAACCTGGTCCGAATTCACAGAACAACAGGACGAGATACCCATATCTACTGCCAAGAAGACAACAATCCTCGCAGGGATCGAGGAGTCCACGCAGCACCTCCGCGCGAGTGACGCCGAATTTTTTGCAAAATTACTTCCAACGTCAGAGCACTGGCGAGCATACAGCGATTTTAAGGATAAAATTGCTTTTGTAGATATAGAGACCACCGGTCTTTCTCCGAACTACGACTGCATGACCGTTGTCGGGATTTACGACGGTAAAACGTCAAAGACTTATGTACGCGGGATCGATCTCGACGATATTGTCGACGAGTTTGCAAAATATGATTTCCTGGTGACATTCAACGGCGCACGTTTTGACCTGCCGTTCATAAAGCATGAATATCCGGAGATTGACTTTGACCAGCTGCACACTGACCTGATGTATCCGCTGCGGCGCATCGGTTACACGGGCGGCCTTAAAGCCATCGAAAGGGCGCTCGGGATCACACGAAGCGACGACACAACCGGGATAACAGGTTTTGATGCGGTCCGGCTCTGGCATGAGTATGAACGTGGCAGTGCCGATGCGCTCGAACTGCTGCTAAAATATAACCGGGAAGATATCGTGAATCTTGAAACGATCATTGAACTTACGCATCCGAAGTTCGTTAAAAAGACATTTTCGGATGCGGTCGATGCTTGATGGTGTGAATCAGCATCAATGAGCGACCCCCCACCACTATCCACCCCCACCCACCCATCCGAAGGTAATACAAATAAGACCTGATACAGATGTGCAGTACATGAACGACGGCGCACAGGAAATCACGCTCCGGGTGGCAGAGGCATATCACCGGGATGTCGGCAAGGATATCGCACGCATCGACCGGGATTTTATGGACCGACTTGGCATATCCGCAGGGGATGTGATCGAGATTGCCGGCAGCGAGAAGGCGTACGCCACTGTGCTGCCTGGATATCCGAGTGATACGGAAGCGGACATTGTGCGGGTCGATGGGGGCACGCGGGGCAATGCACAGGTCGGGCTTGATGATCGGGTCAGGTTGCGCAAGATCGCGGTGAAGGATGCAACCAGCGTCGTGATCGCACCAACGCAAGCCATCAAACTGGTTGGCGGAACCCGGTATCTGTTGCGGTATCTTGAGGGGAGACCCATCACAAAAGGGCAGCATCTCAGGGTCGAGACCGTGGACCAACCGATCACGTTTGTAGTCACAGCGACCCATCCGTCAGGCGTGGTTCTTGTGACCCGAAGCACGAAGATCAAACTCAAGGAACGCCCGGTCCACGACGATGCGCACACCACGCAGATCACATACGAGGATATCGGCGGATTGAGCCGTGAGATCAGCCTTATTCGCGAGATGATTGAACTCCCGCTCCGCCATCCCGAACTGTTCCAGAAACTGGGTATCGCGCCCCCGAGAGGCGTTCTGCTATACGGACCTCCGGGAACCGGAAAAACAATGATCGCAAAAGCGGTTGCAAGCGAAACTTCATCAAATTTCATATCGATCAGCGGTCCCGAGATTGTAAGCAAATATTATGGTGAAAGCGAGAAACATCTTCGCGAAATCTTTGAAGATGCGGAAAAAGAGGCTCCAAGTATTATTTTCATCGATGAAATTGATTCGATCGCCCCAAAGCGCGGCGAAGTTGCGGGAGAGACCGAACGAAGGATTGTGGCGCAATTACTGTCGCTGATGGACGGCTTGCAGTCGCGAGGCGAGGTCGTGGTGATTGCGGCGACCAACCGCCCAAACGACATCGATCTTGCGCTACGAAGGGGTGGCAGGTTCGATCGCGAGATCGATGTCGGGGTCCCTGACCGAAACGGCAGGTTCGAGATACTGCAGGTTCACACGAGAGGGATGCCGCTTGATGACGAGATGCAGGAAAAAGGTCTTGAGGAGCTTGCCGAGCTCACGCACGGCTTTGTCGGCGCTGACACCGCGTCGCTCTGCAAGGAAGCGGCTATGCATGCGCTGCGCAGAACCATGAAAGAACTTAATTTCGACGAGGACATTCCACCCGAGTCACTCGATCAACTGATTGTAACAAAGACAGACTTTTACGAGGCGATGAGGACCATTGAGCCTTCTGCGATGCGTGAGGTGTTTGTTGAGGTACCGAAAGTGAGGTGGGATGATATCGGTGGGCTTGAGGCGCAGAAACAGGAATTAATCGAGATTGTGGAGTGGCCCCTGCGTTATCCTGGGATATTCGATGCTATCGGCACAACTCCGCCGACCGGAGTGCTGCTATATGGTCCAACAGGTACAGGAAAGACCATGATCGCAAAAGCGGTTGCCACCGAGAGTTCTGCGAATTTTATAAGCATCAAGGGACCTGAACTGCTGAGCAAATACGTCGGGGAATCCGAGAAGGCAGTCAGGGAGATATTTCGTAAGGCGAGGCAGGCTTCTCCTGCGATTATATTCTTTGACGAGGTTGATTCGATTGTGCCTGCAAGAGGGAGCAGCGCAGACTCATTTGTGACCGAGCGAGTGGTCTCGCAGATCCTGACCGAGCTTGACGGGCTTGAGGAACTGCGCGATGTGGTCGTGATCGCTGCTACCAACCGCGTTGACCTGATCGACCCGGCACTGATCCGGGCAGGAAGGATCGACCGCCT
>JAYEGZ010000229.1:0-1631 GCA_034659315.1 Methanobacteriota archaeon | reverse complement strand
TATCGGGTGCAGGTATCGCCAGCGGGAAATATCTTGTCATCGGAAACGCGTTCGTATTCGCGCTGCTGGTGGCGTTCATAATCCTTGGGTTATCGAGCCGCAAAGGAGCAACGCCTGAAACAATGATTCTTGCGGGTATTGCGATGATGTACCTCTTTGGTGCGATGACAACGATTCTCCAGTACTTTGGCGATGCAGATGCTGTCAAGGAAGCGGTCTTCTGGATGGTTGGTGACCTCAACAGGGCGTCGTGGTCCGTTGTGACGATCATATCTATTGTGATCGCTCTTTGCACCCCCTACCTCATGGCAAAGTCCTGGGACTTAAACGTGATGGGGGCAGGAGATGAGACTGCGAAGAGTCTCGGTGTGAATGTGAAGCGCACCCGGGTCACAACGATGGTTGTCTCAACAGTGATGGTCGCAACGATCGTCTGCTTCACCGGCACAATCGGGTTCATCGGGCTCGTTGCCCCGCACATGACACGGCTTGCAATCGGGGGCGATAACAGGTATGTGCTCCCGGTTTCAGGTCTCTTAGGTGCGGTGATTCTTATCAGTGCAGACCTTGTGGCAAGAAGGATCATAGCCCCGATAATCCTCCCTGTCGGGGCAGTTACGGCATTCATGGGGGCTCCACTCTTCCTGTACCTGATAATGAGGCGACGGAGGGAATACTGGTGAAACTAAAGGTAGAAGATGTAGAATTTGGCTACAATGGTACATTGGTTCTCGAAGGCATATCCATCGACCTGGATCGCTCAGAGATAATCGGAATCGTTGGTCCGAATGGTGCCGGCAAATCCACGCTGATCAGATGTATCGACCGGATCCTAACTCCAAGAGGAGGGACAATACTCCTGGATGGGGCTGATATGGGCAAGATGACGAGAATGGAGATTGCAAAAGAGATGGGTTATGTGCCCCAGACCACAACACGCGTCTTTCCAGCCACCGTCTTTGATACTGTGCTCATGGGCAGACGCCCGCATCTTGGCTGGAAGAGTAGCGTTGATGACGTGGATATTGTGCTGGGGGTGCTGGAACTCCTCGGGATCATGGAGTTTGCGATGCGGGACTTTAACGAGATCAGCGGAGGTCAGCAGCAGAAAGTCTTGATTGCACGTGCGCTTGCCCAGGAGGCGGATATCCTTCTTCTGGATGAGCCGACAAGCAATCTGGATATCAGACACCAGCTCGAAGTGATGGAAATCATGCAGGGTATCGTGAGGGCTAAAAGTATCTCTGCGATCGTGGCGATCCATGATCTGAACCTTGCCTCGAGATATACCGATAGACTGCTCATGATGAACGGTGGCAGGATATTTGCCGCGGGGGACCCTGAGTCGGTGCTCACAGTCGAGAACATCCGGCGTGCTTATGGTGTAGAGGCTCTGGTGAAGAGCGATGGCGAGAGACCGTATATCATTCCGGTGAGACCGGTGAGACCGGTGTGATCAAGATGAATTATATAGCAATGAAGATGATATTAATCGTACTCGTAATCCTGCCCATGGCATGTACGGCAGCATGTGATGAAGCTGAGATCGATCCCGATGCAGACGTCAATGTCACTGTAAACGCACCCGAATATGTCTCTGATACATTTGAGGTCACGATCGATGTTACGGA
>JAYEGZ010000228.1:0-1657 GCA_034659315.1 Methanobacteriota archaeon | reverse complement strand
GGGGTGAGGGTAGCGTGCCCCCGCCGCACTCGCCGTATCCGGGCTGATTCAAGCCTTGACACTGCGTCGTTTCTGACAAGATTCAACTGGCTAACCGGAATGAACACCTCGCCCTCGATTTCAATGTCGATATCAGATACCTCAAAGACGGTCTTCCCGAGTTTCGTGAGCTGCCGCACGATCTGCTCTTTGGTGGTTGGGTCCCTGATCGCACGCTCGATTACATATTCCGTGTGTACGCACACCCAGTTAGAATCCATATCCTCGATTTGTAGTTCAAATGGCAAACCAACGGCAGCTTTTGCCCTGATCTTAACCGGAACCTTTCGGAGTGGCGTGGGTGATGTGAATGTTCGTCTGAGTGCATCCATGAGCTGTTGGTCAAGTGTTTTGTACACGGCACTTCCGGCAGGGACTAACACTCCGGACGGAATCTCAACAACCATGCCAGCACCTGCCTGACCCATCCGCCTGCCGCACTCATACATCTGGCGCACGATCATACCCACCCCGGCAGTCCCTATATCCCCTACGTTCCCGGAGTCTCCTGCATTCCAGACCGTTTTGACCGCCTCATCGATGCCGATCCCATCCCCGATATTAAGCCCGCCTGAGAGCTCCACAGAGATGCGCCCGGCTCTTGAATCACGTCTGGTGACTGTGCCTACGCGTATCCCGCGATTGTGTGGTCGGATGCGGCTCATCAGTGTGCCACGCGGGTTTTTTCCGAGGTATGCTTCCGTGAAACCACGGTTAAAGAGTTGTGCAAGGCGCAGCGACTCATCATCTGACACGAAATATCCGGAAGGATCTTTCAAATATCTATCAATTAATCGGCGGTATATCCAAACCGCACAAGCCACGTATTCAGGTCGCTTCAGACGTCCCTCGATCTTGAGAGAATCAACGCCCGCATCGATGAGTTCCGGCAGTACGCGACTTAAGTTCAGATCCTTTGGACTCAGAAGATACTCGCCATCCGTTTCCACCCTGCGTCCTGCTGTTCGTAACTCGTATCGTTTCCGGCACGGCTGGGCGCAGACCCCCCGGTTTCCACTTCTGCCGCCGATCATGCTACTTGTTAGGCACTGACCCGAATACGAGATGCAGAGCGCACCATGCACGAATGTCTCGATCTCTATCTCGGTGTTCTGCCGCACCTGCCTGATCTCATCGAGCGTCATCTCTCTTGCAAGCACCACCCGCTTGACCCCCATCGCCTGCAAGAACCGCGCCCCTTCGCTGTTATGCACAGTCATCTGGGTGCTCGCGTGGACCGGTAGTCCGGGCACAATCGACCGCGCCAGTGATAGAAGTCCCATATCCTGCACGATTACGCTGTCCGCACCTGATTTATCCAGATGGTAGAGTAGATCTGCCGCATCCTTAGTCTCGCTGTCCTTCACAAGGGTGTTTACCGTGACATACGCTTTTACGCCCCGAAGATGCGCATAATCAATGGCGTCGGCGAGTTCACCTAACGTAAAGTTGGCGGCAGACGCTCTTGCGCTCAGAATCTGCGCTCCAAGGTAGACTGCGTCGCAGCCGTTCTCAACAGCAGCTACAAGGGATTCTCTGTCGCCTGCAGGGGCAAGGAGTTCGGGTCTTGGGGTAGGTGGCATGGCGCTATGGGGTACGGGGTGGTTTAGTTTATGAG
>JAYEGZ010000227.1:0-7285 GCA_034659315.1 Methanobacteriota archaeon | reverse complement strand
TGGATGAGGCGATGACCATCGCAGAACGCGGGGAGATGGGGCTGCATCAGGCGGACTGCCATCTGGAATATGCACGGCTGTACCTGGCTATGGGCAAAAAAGAAGATGCACGCAGGCGTCTGGATACCGCCAGGGAGATGGTTGATGAGATGGGATATCACAGGCGGGACCGCGAAGTTAGGGATCTGGAGGATAGGCTATGACCACAAATATGGTCTTCATCAGCTACAGCCACAAGGATGGAATCCGGAATGACCGGCTGCTTACACAATTGGGTGTGCTGTAATCGGATGTCTAACATCTCCATGTGGGGTTCTGATTGTGGTAGCGGGGATATGGGTATCGCCGGTTTTTTAAGATCCATGTTTAACACCTCACACTTCCCCGAAAAACATCTATGTCAGGTTTCCCCGCGCATCGCAGAAATCACCAGTGGTCTGTCGGGCGGCGGCGGACTCCCTGGGGCTTATGGCTCGCAGATCAGGAGCAGACCAGAGATTCTCAAGTCCCCCCAACACCTGCTCAGTAAGCTTCTTCAGCGTCACACACGCCTCTATCCCACCTGCTAAGATTCTCGTGTAATCTCATGGGTGCGCATATCGTTGATAAAAATGCACTTTTCAGACCTAACCCCGTACATCCATCGCGCTCTCCTGCTCACACTTGATCGCATTATACAGCGCCTGCTGGCTCATCTGCGATGGGTGGTAGTACCTGCCGTTGCATGCGTTTGCAATATCTGATGCAAGCTCTGCCCCTTCCTCGCTGATATCGATCACGAGCGCATTGACATGCCCTGCCTCCAGACGGCGGCAGATGTTTGAGATCTCGCGCTCGATGTTTCCTCCGACATCCATCGGCATATTGGCAGTTCCGTCAGTAATCAGTGCAAGTATCGGTATCGCGGACGGCTCCTTTTTTTTCTCAGTCTGTAAGACCCGTAGACCAAGCAAGAGTCCGGATGCAAGCGGCGTCGTGCTTCCAAACGGGATATGGTCGATATACTTCCGTGCGAGCTCCACTGACGATGTGAACGGCAGAACCACCTCTGCGCTTCTGCCTGAGTAGGTGACCAGCGACACCCGGTCCCTGCGCTGGTATGCATCACGGAGCAGCGCAAGCACCACGTTCTTTGTAACGCTCGTCTTCTTTAGATCGTTCATCGAACCGCTCGCATCGAAAACAACACTGATCAGGGTCGCAACACGCCTGCGTCGCACCTTTTCCCGGATATCCGATTGCCGAATCACAAAATCCTTGCCATCCGTATTCATTGCCGCCGCACGAACTGTTGGAGCAAGCGCAATGTCGCTCGGCTTCTCGTTGCTGCCTGGCACACGGTATCTGACATATCTGCCGCGCTTTGACAGTGTCAGAACCTCTGCGCGCCTGCCTGACGTATGTTTTCCTGTTGAAATCTTTTTCTGTCTTTTGCGTGCGAAATGGTCAAGAATTATGTGGATGCCTTGTTCTGCATCCTCTGCGATGATCTTGCGACTTGGAGCGACCTCGCTGGTCTTGTCTTCTGCCGCAATCTCCTTCTGTTCGTCAGGATCTTCCGCCGCATCTTTCTTCGCCTTTCTTCGTATCCTCTCAATTTCTTCATGCTCTTCTGACTTGATCGTTGATTCTATCGTCTTTAAAACCGAATCTGTATCGCTTATGTCAACATCTTCAATATTTTTGATATCACCAACCTCGGCGACTCCCTTTGTAGGTTTAACTACTTCAACTACTTCAGCCAATTCAGATGCTTCAACTACTCCTGCCGCTTCAGCCACCTCTACCTCACTGATCGGCTTTTTTTTGACAGGTTCGCTGGCATCACCAGCCTTTGCGCCATAGATGTCGTCAAACAATTTTTCCGGGTCGACCGCCAGATAATCGTCGTCCGCGATGATGTATGCATGAGTAACGCCACCCAGTTTTGATCTGGTTAGATGCGTGTGCATGAATCTGACAATCTTCGTAGAATCGACATCATCAAACTCTCTGGCATGTCGTTTTGGGATACGCACCGCATAGACCGAACCGCCGAATATCCGAATCCCATACTCCTTCTCTAGATTATCACGTAATTGTTTTATAGTTTGATTAGTCGTGTCTGGTGATGACATTTCAGATTCGCCCCCTGGTTAGTATACTTAAACTATCCCTGCTTGATATTCATTACTTTCGCAGTTCCCCACATTATAACTATCGTTGCAAAGGTGAAGTTAATATATCCCCAAATTGACAATCGGGCCAAAACGCTCCCCTGGAAACTTAAAGCCGGGGTTATGGCGCGGGGTGTAGCTATCAAGCTATGCTCAACAATTGGTTTCCACAGAATCCATTGGTTTTACTAAATGGTTTGAATTGTCCCGGATCAAAGATTCCACCGACTATCGGTTGGGAACATCTCATTGATCCACATCAAAACCATCTTATCGTGAATGATCCTGTATGTTCTTGACAAAACCATGCATTCCTCGCCAAAAACCCGGCTCTCAAAAACTTCGACCGTGTCAATCTCTCTTCTCGATTCGATGGCATACGTTTTGAGAATGCGCCCGATAGGTATATCTGCACGCGTCAAATCGCCCTCCATGCCTGCAGGCATCCGGTTGATCGGGACAAGCGACCGTGCATATCCATACACCACATCTCCGGCACACAGCAGAACGGTTCGCTCGTTTACAGCATCGCCAGCAGATATGCCAAGCAGCCCCGCGATCTCGTCGCTTGCCTCGATGACCTGCTGTTGTAAGGTCTTCACAAGAACCACCTGCCCGGTCATCAGTTCGAGCAGGTGCGTAACCGAACCATCGGTGCCTGCACAGATCCTGAGGCAGGTGGGAATGTCCAACCTGCACAGGGATTCAATGACATCATCCAAGCGATCACCACCAGCCACTCACTTATCACTCTTCTTCATCTTCTTTACACGCTCTTTTGCCGTATATCCGGTAGCAGTGTCGAGAAATTTGCGAAAACGCTTGTTTGTGTCAGACACCTCTCCAACATCTATATCTGTATTCGATTCCGTGTTTACACAGAGTTTCTTCCCATCAATCCATACTTCCATCTGTTTCAGAGCCTTATAACCGATAACAAACTTACCATCACTGATTTCAACCTCGCATGGAAAACACTCCTTCAGTACATCCAAAATTCGGTCGTTATCAGCCGCAACTCCACGCTTAAACGGATATTCGTTTATATAATCACCTCATCCAAGTATCTTATCAAACAGCTCGCCGTACTCCTGTGGTTTTGTGAGATACTCGAGCATATCGATTTGTTTCACGAGTCCATACATCTCTTTATTCTTATACAGTCCAACCTCAGAATAATTCGTCGGTTTAAGGAACCGTAGCTCTGGCAAATCCTCGTATTTCGGATTTGGAATGAACCCCTCCTCTACTAATAAGTATGCAGCCCCGACTTTCTCCTTGAAGAAATCATAAACCGAAGAAAATTCCCTGCAGACCCAGTTAGCCATCTTAAGGGTTGTGTTTGATGCGTTTATCGTTACATGCCCGTATCCTGGGGGTATAATCACCTTGTCGCCTGCGCCCGCCCGCACAATGACCACATCGGTTACGCTGTTGCCTTCTTTCTTCTGCAGCAGATACTGCGCCTCTCCTTCGAAGACCTCATATATCTCGGTGTAGCTGACATCAGTTCCAGGGACGGCGGGGTGATCATGCCCCGCGGTCTTGACGTATTCCGTGCCGAGCATGCCTGGCGGAATGACTGTGACGTCGTACCGCAAATTGTGCTCAACTATCTGCTCGTAATCCGACTTGCTTAGTGAGAGGTCCCTGTACATGTAATATAATTCACGATCAGGCGCGTCCATTAGCGAACGATCATACAGCACATCATCCATGTCATGTAGCATTCTGATGTCTGGTTCTCGCCCACTCAATATATCTGATAACATCAGATTGACATTTGGGCATATTCGTATAAAAAACCATCGAGTGGCCAAATTACTAATCTATGTAACTGCGCTTATTAAGTTCAATTTTAGTTGCTTCCGTGCGTGTTTTTGAGTCTCATTTTCGCCTACCGCACGACCCTGGACAATCCGGTAGCTCCGAAATAGCAGGTAAGGTTAATTATGATGCATGTCATAATTATACTACAGTTGGTACGGACATTGGGTAATCGGGTGGTCAAGTGAAAAAGATACAACTTGGAAAATTAAAGAAACTGAAAGTGCCGGAAAGACTGAAGATGCCATCAGAGATATCAAAAAAAACGATATCGATTCTCCTGTTGATACTGATAGCCTCTACTGTTCTCGGATACGGCATCAAGACGCGATTATCGCAGCAAAACGAATATAATGATTATGAAGTCTTAACTCCGGAGGCTACGCCCTCATCGATCTGGGATACGTTTGAGGACGAAGAGCAAAACCAGCCCCTGTCCGAACAGATCGGCGAAGCCCCGAACCAGACTGAGTCTGCCGATTCGCCAGAACCCGAACCGATCGACACGCCGGATACTACCAACCTCTCGTATCCTGCCAACTATGGACCTGTGATGCTTGACAGTGATTTTGTGTGGTTTGGCGCTGGCAGCAAATATGCGAGTTGCTACGATGCAGAGACGGATATATGGCTCGTATACGAGTCGAGCATCAGTCCGATTACGCGACTGCCGCAAACGAACGACGAAACCATGGTGCACGGGGTCTTTGATAACCGGACTTTATATCACTATGACGACGCAAAGATGCGTCTTCAGCCCGTGGCAGTCGAGCCGCAGCAGGATGTCTGGCTGCTGATGAGCAGCCGTACACATTCCACAGATCGGTTGTATTTATATCAGTTTAATAATTCAACCGACGAATGGGTTAGTAATACAAAACCGGGCAGCAGCAGCTCGCTTGGCAGTGGTTATGTGTGGTTTGACCAGAGCGGGATCAATTGCAACAATATGGTGCGTAACATCAAGCCAACGATTCACATCACTGGCAAGCACTTTTCCTGCGCTGTGGCTGGCGGCATCCCGCCGCTTGGCTATAACTGGACATCAGACATCGATGGGCACATTGGAAATACAGGATCGTTTGATATGGCTCAGGTAGCAGGCACCCACAACATCACACTCAGAGTAACCGGTGCAAGCGGCGCCAGCGCTGAGACTACCGTTGCAAGAACGTTTACATGAGGGTGAGGGATTCCCGAACAGATGGTTTATATGGGTGTGCACTCGGGAGACTTGTCCGGGCCACACGTTAACTTATTTACGCTGCCGACCGAAGATGTATTTGAGTGATCGAATGCTTGGTATCATCACAGGGACGAGTCTAATCGGAAAGCAGTTTGAAGGCACGCGAAAGACGGTCAGAACAAAATATGGAAATGCGGAGATTTTTGAGGGAGACCGCGCCCTATTTCTGCCGCGTCATGGCGTAAACGCTGATATACCGCCGCATAAGATAAATTATCTGGCAAATATCGCAGCACTGCAAAAATCCGGAGTGGAGTGCGTTGTCGGCGTGTATTCAACAGGCAGCATGAAGCTTGATATACCGCCAGGCACGCTGGTTGTACCACACGATTACATTGACTTTGGTGGCTCTATGACGTTCTATGACGCGGAAATCAGGCATGTTGTGCCAGAACTCGACCTATGCTTGCGTGATCGACTTATTAAGGCAAGCCACGGAAGGGATGGGGGCGTGTATGTCCAGACACGCGGACCCCGGTTTGAGACAAAAGCCGAGATATCGATGTTAAGCCAGTATTCTGACATTGTTGGCATGACTATGGCAAACGAAGCAACCCTGTGCCGTGAAATCGGCATCCCTGTCGCAGCGATCTGCACTGTTGACAACTACGCAAACGGAGTTTCCAACCAGGAATTAAGCCATGAGACCGTCACTAAAAATGCTGAAAAGAACCGTGGCGCGGTTGAAGAAATGATTACGAGGATGATCGAATGAGTATTCTGTTAAAAGACACTGAGAACCATGGTAATGTCTATATCGACGGCGGCACCATCGCTGAGGTCGGATGTGCCGCTTATGAGGCGGACACGGTCATCGATGCCAGCAACAAAGCGCTCGTGCCCGGCTTTGTGAACACGCATACGCACGCCGCTATGACGCTCTTTCGGGGATATGCAGATGATATCCCACTCCAGACATGGCTGCAAGACCATATCTGGCCACTTGAAGCGAAACTGACCGAGGAGGACGTCTACTGGGGCACAAAACTGGCATGTCTTGAGATGATCCGGAACGGCACGACTGCTTTCAATGACATGTACTGGCACGCTCTTGCAAGCGCACGGGCGGTTGAGGATATGGGGATACGCGCTGCCATCAGCAACGTTTTTATCGACGTTGCAGGCGAGTCTGATGGTGGGGCTGATGAATCGGTTCAGAAAGAGAACAGAAAACTGACAGGGCGGCTTAAGAAAGATTATTCCGACCGGATAACCCCTGCGCTTGGTCCACATGCCATCTACACCGTGTCAGAAGAGAGCCTTCGATGGATCGCAGAGTTTGCAAGAGAGACGGGGGGCGATCTGCTGATTCACATACACGTCTCAGAGACCGAGAAGGAGGTAAACGACTGTATCGAGCGCACAGGCATGCGTCCTGTGGAATATCTCGACCATATCGGGTTCCTTGGTCCAAATGTCGTTGCGGCGCACTGCGTATGGCTCGATGACCACGAGATCGCGCTGCTTGCAAGGCACGGCGTCAAGGTGGCTCACAACCCGGTCTCAAACATGAAACTCGCTGTTGGTATGGCGATGCGGTATCCGGAACTTCGGGCAGCGGGAGTCCATATCTCGCTTGGCACAGACGGGTGCGCATCCAACAACAACCTTGACATGCTCGAAACCGCCAAGTTTGCGTCGCTGGCACAGAAAGCGGCTGCAAACGAGCCGACCGTGCTGCCGGCAGACGAATCATTTGCCATGATCACACAAAACGGCGCGGATGCGCTACGCATAAGCGGTGGTGCTGGTAGTATATCAGAGGGCAGCGCCGCCGATCTGCTGTTGATCGACTTGCTGCTACCGGAGATGACGCCGTTTCACAATCTTAACTCTAATCTGGTATATTCGGCGCACGGGGGCTGTGTCGATACCACGATATGCGACGGAGTCGTGCTGATGCAAAACAGGGTTTTGCCGGGGGAGGCAGAGATTCTGCGCAGGGCATCGGAAGTGACTTATGATCTGGTGAACAGAGAATAATTAAGCATCCCGTGACCAATAATTATTGGCTGGTGTATACCCATGTCACCTGAACAGAACACTACAAACGAAT
>JAYEGZ010000226.1:0-1681 GCA_034659315.1 Methanobacteriota archaeon | reverse complement strand
GACATATCTGTGGATGCGGAATTTTCTTGACTGAATCAAATAGAAACTCTCTAAAACGGATTCAGAGAGGATATGAGTACATTCAAAGGTAGATAAGTGGCTGAAATCGTGGTGCGTATGTCAGTATATATGTTTCATCGATTGCTTCGTCGTCCTGCCAGATGCGCCACACCATACCACGTCACGGCACGGCACAAGATTAATATCCCATCTGTTTATATATGTGGGATAGATGAACACTGAACACAGCAACCCAATACACGGCAGTGGTACGCAGCTAAACGATCCGGTTGTGCAGGCAAAGATCGTCCCCGCGATGCAGATTGACGATCTTGTCAGCGCGCTTGGGGGGTGCGGATTTGGCGCAGGACGGCTTGCGCAAGCCTGTGATATCTACGAAGAGATGCTCAAAAGCGACGCAACCACAAAGTTCTTCGGACTTGCCGGTGCGATGGTGCCAGCAGGCATGAGAAACATTGTATCAGGCTTGATCCGGGATGGGCATATCGATGCGCTCGTCTCGACCGGCGCAAATCTCGTGCATGACCTCATTGAATCGCTTGGATTGCCCCATTACAAGGGCAGCGATGTCGTCGACGACAATACGCTGTACCGCGAGCAGATCGACCGGATATATGATGTGTTCATACCAGAACTTCACTTTACCCGGCTGGAAGAGCACCTGCTCACTGTATTCGAAGGTATGGGCGACCGCATCTCGATCAGGCAGATGCTCTCGGATATCGGCAAGTCGCTGGACGATCAAAATTCGATCCTGCGGGCTGCTTATGAATGTGACGTTCCGATATTCTGCCCCGCAGTCCAGGATTCGATGATCGGGCTTCACGCGTGGCTATACCGGCAGACAAACCAGCTAAATGTCGATGTCTTCGCGGACGTCCACGAGTTTCTTGATATATGCTTCGACGCCGAGCAGTCAGGCGCGGTCTTCATCGGGGGCGGCGTGCCAAAGAATTTCATTCTACAGGGAACGCTCATGACATCGAAGGGATTTGACTATGCAATCCAGTTAACGACCGACCGACCCGAATCCGGTGGACTTTCAGGTGCGACTCTTGATGAGGCAAAATCCTGGGGAAAAATCAACGAAAACGCAAAAGCAGTCACTGTGTATGCAGACGCGACCATCACGCTACCGATCCTCGTTTCTGCGGTACGGAGCAGACTATAACTGTTCTTGCGGTCTGAGCCATCAGTTTGATTCGGGGGATTCGTCTGCTCAGGAGTGTAAACGTGGATTTGGCAGATGGCGCAAATGTTCGGGAATGTGTTTGACTACAGGTGATTAGAAAAATGTCATTTTGCTCACCGTAACATTTATGCAATAGTTCATCCAACTATAACGTGGTGGGAGCGGGGCCGAGACGCCAAGGTTACTACTTATTCTCCCACCATACCTCCTTTGGTGTAACTCAGGTTCCGTGCCGATTTTTTCACAAAAAATCGAGTAAAAACTGCCCTCAGGGTTGGAAGTTAGTTGGATGTACAACAACGCGAAAGACATAAAGACAGAGATTGGCAACACTCTTTGCGTCTTTGCGCATTTCTCGTTAAATCGGAAAACAACGCAAAGACGCGATGGCGCAAAGAACAAGAGTCATCCGGTTAGTGATTCATGTTTTATGAGCATCGGTCGCTCTTGTGTTCGGGTCAGATGTGC
>JAYEGZ010000225.1:0-1686 GCA_034659315.1 Methanobacteriota archaeon | reverse complement strand
CAAGCGGATCACGGGCACTGTCGAACGCGCTGGCACGTCGGCGGTTCCACTTCAGGTGGCGCGGGTGACCGCGGTCAAACCTGTTGGCATGGGCGACCGGGTCTGCGTGGACACCTGCTCGTTGATGGTGGTCGGCGAGGGGATGCTTGTCGGATCACAGTCAAACGGGCTCTTTTTGGTTCAATCGGAAGCAGAGGACAGTCCTTACGTAGCGTCACGTCCGTTCCGGGTAAATGCGGGCGCAGTACATGCGTACGTGCGGGTCGGCGAGAAGACGCGATACCTCTCAGAACTCAGTGCAGGCGATCTGGTGACCACGATCGATGCGGATGGTGCGCAGAAGGATGCAATCGTAGGAAGGGTCAAGATCGAGAGGCGCCCTCTGACGCTTGTCGAGGCTGATGTCGATGGGACTGTGATAAAAACGCTTCTGCAGAATGCCGAGACGATAAAGCTCGTTGGCGCAGACGGTGCCCCGATATCGATCGCGAATCTCAAGATTGGTGATGAGGTGCTTGTCCATTTCGAGGATTCGGCGCGGCACTTTGGTATGAAGATCGACGAGACGATTATTGAGAAGTGAGTGTATCGTGGGGCGATCTCACAGATTGATGATGGCAGCTGATATTCATGGAAAACGGCTTTCATGACATATGCGCTATAACGTCCGGTTATCCTACACATCATTTTCATTTACGAGAAAGTATATTGCCAGCCCCCACCCAGAGGGCAGTTTTTACTCGATTTTTTGTGAAAAAATCGTCATTATGATCAACGAATCCGCGGATTAAGAACCAGCGTGGGCACACCTGACTGCCAGCAATTCCTCGCCGGATACAATGATTCCGATGCCATTTATAATCAATTGGAATAAAACCTGCGGAACTATCAGACTTCTCTCACTTCCCAACTTCTCCCAAACGATGTGGCAATATCTAACAAACGTGTTGCTGCGCCGGATCAACCAGAGTTGGAAATTTCCAATATATCACACATACCGGACGCAGATTACAGAAAGTGCCAGCGCGTCTCATTCAATGACCGCGTCTATCGTGACCACGGTCTTCATCGAATTCAGCACGATAGCTCCTTTTTCAACCTGCTCCACAATCTCCTTCACGGTTTCTTTGTCACCATCCGTTTTTATCCGTGGTCTCACAACGATTGTCGTGAATACCAAATGCCCATCCACCTTTTCCAGCGTACCCTCGGCATTGGACTCATAAGCAAGGATGTTGATCCCTGCCTTCTTCGTTCTTGCGATGAATGTTGTTAGAGCGCATGAATTCGCCGAGGCGACAAACATTTCTTCAGGACTGATGAAGCCTTCGGGACCGCGGAATTCAGGTGGCGTGGCAAACTCGAAGCTTGTTTTCTCGCCAAACGACATCGTTGCCTGATACCCCTCAGTCCATTCCACGCTGCTCGAAAATACAAATCTTACGTCCATTGGTGTTGACCTCCATTATTTGAGAATTCTGCATTTCAGGTTCCTTTCATACGAATTGCATCTCCGTTCCAACTTCAGTATCCGCGTCATATCAATCTTTTCTGTAGTTGGGTAGACTAAGAAGACGCGATTACTCGCGCCTCCTCGTCTAAGAACCGTACGTGCGACTTTCACCGCATACGGCTCAAGCATTTTGTAACCCTTTCAGTTCCAGGGCAGCAGTTTTCGGACCCTCC
>JAYEGZ010000224.1:0-1689 GCA_034659315.1 Methanobacteriota archaeon | reverse complement strand
CCGAATTTCTCAGTGGTGAATAGAACAATGTCTTTTATCTCAGGATAATATCTGATATCGTCGAGCAGCATCTTTCCGACCATATCATCGATTGCTGTGATCGACCACCGCGTGGGAACGAGTTTCCGATCCTTCCCGAGCAAGCCAATTGAGAATATGCGTGTTATGTGCTGCTGCGAAATGTCGCTCCTGTGTAATTCACGTATCGAATCCGCAGCAAGCACGTCGGTATCTGATACAAGATAATCGATCTTTGTGGGGACTTTTGGGTTCTCTGTAAGCGTGATCTTCGTAAGTTCGCCGGCTGGACCCATCGGCATCAACATGCCATCAAAAGCCATCCGTGCAGCCGGCGGTCTGGCAAACCACGCCTCGGTGTCTACCGGCGCATCAGCCATCGCCAGTTCCTGCGATGTCAGTAAAAACGGATCATCCGGCGTTTTCACGTTCAATCTGGTGTACGATCGCACCAATCTTGATCGCATCCCTATAATCTCATCGATATTCTTGTTCATGAGAATTCCCGGGTCTTCGTACTGCTGCGCCTCATCGCCGCCGATATTCGGAGGTATCAGCGGACCTGCGAAGATGTCGGGATAGCCTCTGCGCCCGACAAAAACCGACGGCGGGGAAGCTCCGGACAGATTCGTTGTTTTGAGATCTGTGATGGTCTCAATTTCCTTGAATCGCTCCAGAATCGGGCATTTCGGGCGTCCACACAGTCCCTTTCCCTTGCAGTTGACACACTGGTTCATTGCAGGGTGGTATTGGTCGGGGGTGTAAAATAGATGGCGGTTGAGCTGGCGTGGGGGGGAGTGTAAAGTGTTAACACTGTCACCGCGGCGTTGTGCGACTCCTGCTAGATACCCCCCAATATTTAGATACCTTTAAATCAGTGTACATCAGAAGTGTACCACTACGATGGGCTCGTAGATCAGTTGGAAGATCGCTGCCTTTGCAAGGCAGAGGCCCTGGGTTCGAGTCCCAGCGAGTCCATAGATGAAATCGAAGACGACGTGGATCAAGGCGGACGCGGGCAACTGGGATGCACAGAAGAATAGAATCACAACAAGTCTCGAATCCGGTGTGGAATGTGTACTCACATCAGAGGAGCATATCGCGAAGGTCCGCGAGCTTGGTGATATCCTGGTGGCTTCACCGCTGCCGCGCGAGGTGTCTGAAATGCCCGACATCGTTGTTGTCGGTGTGGGTGGGGAGGGCGACGGGACAAATCCGCTTCCAACCGATTTAACTGGATCGATGGATATTATCACGGCGCAAAAACTATCTTCCGAGGGAAAGACAGTTGCCGGATACGTTATCATCCTGAACAAGGAGTATGAGCGGTTTGCAGCCGAACTCGGGCGTGCTTGCGACTACCTGGTTGTGGTAGGCACCGACTGGAAGGTGATTCCACTCGAAAACCTGATCGCAGGACTTTTTGAAGAAAACGTAGAGATTATAGCCGGAGTCCGTGATTCTGATGAGGCGAAAGTCGCTCTTGAGACGCTCGAGCATGGATCAGACGGCATTCTAATAGATACTGACGATCCGTCCGAGATCAAGCGGATCACGGGCACTGTCGAACGCGCTGGCACGTCGGCGGTTCCACTTCAGGTGGCGCGGGTGACCGCGGTCAAACCTGTTGGCATGGGCGACCGGGTCTGCGTGGACACCTGCTCGTTGATG
>JAYEGZ010000223.1:0-7331 GCA_034659315.1 Methanobacteriota archaeon | reverse complement strand
GAAGATATAAGCAATCCTATTTCTGAATTAGAAAAGTTTTCCGGAGAGATTCATCAGTTAGACTTCTTATACGATACAGTGATCTCCATAATCCCCATTGAAGCGCGTCAATACCAAACACGTAGGTCACCGATCATTCTCAACGCAAAAAGAGAGGGGATCCCGATATGAAGGAGGATATAGACGTCTCGGAACTTATAGAAAAAGCGAAAGAGAGTCTTGATGCTGCGAAGAGTCTATTTGAGAATGGATTTTATGGCTTTTCTGCAGGCAGATCATATTATGCCATGTTTTATACAGCTGAGGCGGTACTGCTGACCAAAAATCTATCCTTCTCAAAACATTCAGCAGTCATCGGTGCTTTTGGAAAAGAGTTCGTTAAAACAGAAATTCTGCCCAAGAGATTGCGAGAATACATGGTCTCTGCTTTTGACATAAGACAATTGGGCGATTACGGCGCGCCCGGATCTGTACATGAGGTGCAGGCGCAATTGCTGATAAGGAAAACACAGGAATTTATAGAGACCATTGAAATACTTGATAAGGTAGGGGTACCTCTTATGAGGTCTGCAGAACGTTATACTCATAGCAAAGACCTGCAATCGCAGAAACTCGACACCATCATCGGTCGACTTGGTCATACTGGCGTAGTCACCGGTGTAATTGAGGATTATGACATTAGACTCAACAATCGGTGGATAGGTCATGATGGGCTGGTCAAACATCGACCTCTTGAAAAACCAATAGATCTATTGAAAAATCAATAAAGAGACACAGGATACGTGACAAAGATGGCTGAAATGCGGACAATATTGGATGAGATCGCAGGTAAAATCGCCAATGCCCTCAACCCGGAAAAGATCATCATCTTCGGTTCACACGCGTACGGCAGACCCACAGAAAAAAGCGATATAGGCATTCTCATAATCATGGAAACCACCAAAAGAGAGATTGAACGTATGGTAGCAGTGAACAAGCTATTACGCGATTATTACAAAAAAATCAACTTCGACATCCTTGTAAAGACACCGGTAGAGGTTAAACATCGTTTAGATATCGGCGATCCATTCATCAGCGAAATTATATCAAAAGGAAGAGTTTTGGCACACAGAAAGATCACACATAAAACCACAAAACTACCGATACCATGACCCCAACACCCCTCGGAATCGTGCTCCGCCACGACAAGACCGGCTTCACCTTCATCACAAGAGAGCACCTCAAAACGTGGGAGTTCGTCCACTACCAGACCGACCGCCAGCAGATCCTCTGCCGCGTAGCAGAAACCGAGCCGCTCACCGAATACCCTGTCGAGTTTCTCCTTGACACCGGCATCATCCCCTCTGATGTCGCAGAGTTCTGCGGCTTTGATCCCGACGAATTCAAATATTTCATGACGAAAGGAGTTGTGATCGGTTATTTCGATGAACGCCTCGGCGAGTTCATAAACCCGCGCATGAACCCCGCCGCGGGCACCGTGATACACAGGTCGGCAGCCGAGCAGTTGCGTGAGATCAACAAGGCGCAATCAGGCGAGATCGGCTCTGCAACGATCGGGACGATCGCAGGAACTGATTTTGAGGTCGTGCTCTCGGTTAAGGATGTCGTAAGCCAGCATCTCTCGGTCATCGCAGCCACAGGCGCGGGAAAATCGTACACGGTCGGCGTCATCGTCGAGGAACTGCTCATGCCCCATAACCGGGCGCCTGTGCTGATTTTTGACCCGCACGGTGAGTATACGGCTCTGGATGCGATCGCCAATGACTCGCGGTTCTGGGACGGCGATTACAAGCCGAAGGTCAGGATAATAAAGCCCGAAAAGATCAAGATCCGCATAGGAGACCTCGAAACATCGGATCTGATCAGCATAATCGACGACGGCACGATGTCAGACAAGATGAAGACGCTCTTCGGGAGTGCGTGCCGCACGCTTCGGAGAGAGAGTTTTAGAGGCGGCACCAGGCAGTTCACGCGGAGCGAACTTAGAAATACGGTCGAGGAGATGCGAGACGGGAGCAACGACTCCTCGATCGAGGGGATACTCTGGCGGCTCCGCAAGCTGGATAACGGAATATTCCATGACCACGAGGATGTGCCAATTGTCGATTACCTACGGATCGGGCAGCTCACGGTTATGGATGTCTCCGGCATCAGCACCGGGTTTCAGCAGATGATTGCGCAGGTGATCCTTCAAAAAATCTTTGACGCACGGCAGAGGACAGAAAACGGAACATACACGCGTGATACGCCTGACAAATACCTGCCGTACCCGGTCTTCGTGATTCTTGAAGAAGCGCACAGGTTTGCGCCGCAGGGTAGTGGCGGCGGTGCGGGCGGAGACGGGGGCGAGGGTGGCGGAAGAGTCGCAAAATCAAAGCCGATCATAAAAACAATCCTCTCTGAGGGTAGGAAGTTTGGTGTCGGGATCTGCATGGTCTCACAGCGTCCGAGTAAGCTCGATTCAGACTCGCTCTCCCAGTGCATGACCCAGATCACGATGCGGATCATCAATCCCGCGGATCAGGAGCAGATCGGTCGAAGCATCGAGTCAGTGAGCCGGGATATCGTATTGGAACTGCCTGCGCTTGCAAAGGGACATGCGATCGTCTCAGGCGTTGGCATCAACACGCCGACGATCGTTCGGATCAGGCAGAGGTATGGGCGTGATCGGGGTGCAAGCAAGGATGCGCCGTCGATCTGGGTGCGGATGTCGGCGCACGGGCGAGCCGGGGGGCGCGTAGGGGGCGGGGCGATCCCTGAGTCGCCTGATCTGGATATCGGGGTGTGAGGTGGCTAATACAGCTTTTCGGCGGGTTTAACCGCGGGTTTCACAATCTCTAAAAGCGATACCGGATACCGGTCTGCGAGAGTCGTGCGGCTCAGCTGTCGACACTGATTTTCACAGATCGAGGGTGTTTTTTTTTTGTGTAATCCACAAACGATAAAACGCGCTTTTGTGCGCCGGAAAGCCTTATGCCCGAATCAAGCGAGTTTCATCACATCATGGGCGAGATAACATTCACTCACATCAGGGACGACCACGCTGCGATGGTTGACATCAGCGAAAAAGACGTGGTCCGCAGGCGGGCTGTCGCAACCGGCAGAATCAAGCTCAGGCGGGAGACGATCGCCGCGATACAGGCGGGCAGCGTCGAGAAGGGAAATGTGCTTGCAACAGCACGGATTGCCGCAATCACGGCGATCAAAGAGACCTCGCGCATCATTCCGATGTGCCACCAGATCCCGATCACCGGCATCGATGTCGATTTTGAGGTTATGGGCGGGGGAGATACTGGCGGGCAAGAGGTTACGAACGCGATCAATGCCGTGGTCAAGGTTTCGTCCGTCGGGCGCACCGGCGTTGAGATGGAAGCACTCTGTGGTGTGAGCGTTGCGCTTCTCACGGTCTGGGACATGGTTAAGTCCGCGGAGAAGGATGAGAGCGGAAACTATCCGGATACTGAGATTTCGAGGATCAGGGTTCTTGAGAAGGTGAAATATTAGCCGTGCATATCAAACCTGAGATCCGGATACTTGCGATCGACGATTCGGCTCTGATAACCGATCGCATCATGATCGTCGGAGTGGTCTTCCGGGCAGGAGAATGGCTCGACGGCGTGCTCAGATCAGAGCTTGCGAGGGACGGGCTGGACGGAACCGATGTAATCGCCGAGATGGTGACAGGAACCAAGCATTATTCGCAGATTCGTGTGATCCTGCTCGATGGCGTGACTTATGGCGGGTTTAACGTGATCGATATAAAAGAACTGCACCGCAGAACCGGGCTGCCGGTAATCGTTGTGATGCGGACGGCGCCTGATATGGAGCGGGTCAGGGACGCGCTGCGAAATCTTCCTGACTTTGAGAAGCGGTGGCAAGCCATCGGAAACGCTGGCACGATCACCGAAGTCGATATGCCGGAGGGGTCTCTCTGCATTCAGTGCGCAGGAATTGAGGTGGTGGATGCAGCTAAGATTGTGCAGATCTCGACGACTCACAGCCACATCCCGGAGCCGCTCCGGGTTGCACACCTGATCGCAACAGGCATTGTCTGCGGGGAGTCACGGGGGCAGGCATAAACCGCACCCCATATCCTTGCACAGAATTCTATTTAATGAAAGACGCGCCAGCAACTAATAATTTGATCGAGAACTACTATTCGGCAAGTCTGAAGACACATAAAGAGAAGCGCCTCCGGACTGAGCGGGGAATCAAGAACCAGATGAAACTATTGGCGATAAAAATGTCGGGGGTACCTGATAAGTGTGAAAAGACGCTTATGGAGGTGATTTTGATGTTTGTACCATTTCTGGATACTGGCCGAGGATTTTTATTGGTGTGCGGGCAGTTTTTGTGGTTTTGTTGGTAGATTATTGGGCATATACTTCGTTAGCTAACACTTTTTGATGTTACGGTGTCACCAAACAGTTTGGTCAGGTCTCCAGGTAATTGAAAACCAGAAGCAGGTAACTTGACAACAAGTCTCATCGACATGGAAGTGCTATAAGGGGTTTCATATTCATAACCGACAGCGGCATACACATAACCGTAAAAATGTTAGCTACTGAAGTATATATACCATAAAAAAACAAACATGGTTGCATGAAATGCGCTCTCTGTGAGATGAAGGAATGTGCGCAGGGCAAGAGTTGCACGGATGCTGCAACAGATATCGACTACGAGCCTGCACTTGAGACTATGCGAATTGCTGCTGAGATAGAATCGAGATACATGGAACTCACGCGCCTTGAAGAGCTAATCCTTTTCTGCAAAAAGATGGGATTTGAGAAGATCGGGGTTGCATTCTGCATCGGGCTTTCGGCAGAGGCGAAGATTGTGCATAGGATTCTTGCACGGGACTTTGAGGTGCATTCGGTCTGCTGCAAGATCGGTGGAACTGACAAAGGCGATCTTGGGCTTGTGAAGATTCGGGATCCCGAGTCGCATGAGACGATGTGCAACCCACTCGGGCAGGCAAGTGTCCTGAATGCAGCCGGAACCGAACTGAACATTATTATCGGGCTCTGCATCGGGCATGACATCCTCTTCACAGAGCGCTCGGATGCGCCGGTCACAACGTTTGCGGTGAAGGACCGCATGCTTGCACATAATCCGCTCGGAGCGGTCTATTCGAGGTATTATCTGACGAACGTGTTTGGGCTGGAGTTAAGTGACCCGGACTAAGTTCTGTTGCAGTCTTTAATGTTCATTCCGGTCCAAAGCCAACACCGGGCAGGGGCTGTGCGAGCTTTACTCCGCGGCAAGAAATTTAATAATCCACCGCACGAAGTTACCATACCAACACCTGAGCAACCGAGGAGAACAAAACAATGCTTGATATCGACGACGACGCTATTGAACGGATGATTGCGCTATCATCAAACAAGAACCCCACCGACCAGATGATCAAAACCACCATCGAGTCGCTGAACATCAAGACCACGCTGACACTTGATGAGATGATGACTGTCTTCAAATCGTACTATCAGAACCAGAGCGACAGTGCGGTTGCAGTATCGCTTGGTGACCGGAAGAAGATGCGCAATGTCGAGCGGGCGCGAATCAAGCTCGGTTTATTCAGGTGGCGGGACTTTGAGATGCCTTTTGACATTAACGAATTCCTCCCTGCCATCGATGCCGGCAAAACCGATGCCGAGATCGCGGCGATGTTCGGTGCGGGCAAGTCAACGGTGCGCACGTACCGGCAGTTGATCGACTACCATGAAGCTTATGGCGCCCCGGATGTCGTGGTGGATGGGGAGTAACTTTATAGTGGGGCTGCCCATACAGATACTTGCGGACTAGTCCGGGTAATTCGGCGTTACCTATAACCCGAAACCGCCGATATGCGGGGGACGAAGCCAATGGAAGACATTACAAACGCTATTTAAGTCCGGATTCTCAACAATGAATCCCCGTCCTGCAGGGATGACGTTGGTGGTGGAGTCTGCCGGAGGGCAGGCTTACCATCTTTGTTACGGGAAACGGTTCAGGCCCGGAAGGGAGCAGACATTACCGCAGACGTTTCATCGCTTGGAGGGTTGCGGAGATGAGGCGAGTTTCCGACCAACTTGGTAGCAGGCGGGTGGCAACCATTGGCATGCCCGCAATGTTGCATGTTTTGCATGGAACTGAAAGATTTGGGCTCTGTGACTCTTTATTAGTCTCCGGTTACCAAAATCCCGCCCTTACCTCCTGCCGATTGTCCACCTACGCCAGGCTTCTGCGCAGGCATCTTTCACGTCACATATCGCCATTTCGAACGCCAAAGTCATCTAATATCATATCCAGATCGGACTTTGTGAATGAAAATGATCCAGTGAGCCCGATTGCATCCGGAAGCCCGCCAAACCTCGCTTTGATGAGCAGATCCCCGATCTCCTGATCGATGACCTTCACAATTCCAAGTATCGATGTTGTCGGTCGTGGATTCACGTCTACCACATACAACTGGTCGCCTGCCACGATATCAAGTCCAATATAACCCCGACATCCAAGCACACGCGCCGCATCAGCAGCTACATCCATGATCTTATCCCACCGGGGCGTGTAATACGGCACGATCCCCCCATCATATCCGATCTCTGCCCCGGTCTCAATGATCTGCTTATTCACAGTGAGTGGGAGCGTCGTTTCGCCAATGATCAAGCTTGCACTCAGATGCTCTCCTTCCACAAACTCGGTCACGACGAAACTATTTCCAGGGTCTACCTTCTCAGGCACAACCAATATCCCATCCGAAGCACAGCCCCACCTTGGTTTGATCACATACATCTCTGCATCGTCAGCCATTCCCGGGACTGCGATCCCGGTATCTGACAGGATCTCTGAGCATACGAGTTTGTCGGCGCATTTTTGGACCGATTCACTCGGACAGCCGAGATTGACCGTGTTCTCTTCAACAATCCGGGTCAAACCCGCGAGAAGCTCATCAGGCGCGATCACGATGCCGGCATCACACGTCCGTGCAATTTCTTCGATCGATTGCTCGAAATCGGTGCATTCGACTGCCGTCCCCCGGATTCCGGCAACCGGATGCGCGGCAGGATATTGCACCTGATGTCCGGACGCGTTGAAGCTGTTTGCAAGCGATGCGAGCATGGCGCACCCTTCGCCGATGATCTCAGGGTCGCCGGTTGCGACCGCGTACTCTGCAACCATAATTTTCATGGGATTATAAGGCTCCGGATTATGCTGATTTGATTTGAGAGCATCTGAAAGCTTATCACATTTAAGTGCATTGCAGGGTTAGCATAACAAATTTTTATAATTTGTTATCGGAAAGATTATAGCAATTTCCGGATGAACTCCCGTTATTGAGGGGTTTTATG
>JAYEGZ010000222.1:7228-24334 GCA_034659315.1 Methanobacteriota archaeon | reverse complement strand
CCATTATTCCAGTGTACAAAACTCGATTTTTCTTTTAATCGTTCCAGAATTCGGGTTGCATCTCTTTCGCTTAAATTCCTCCATTTGCATTCTACAAAAAGAATCTCGCTTGTATCTTTATTTAAGCAGACTACATCTATCTCAAGTTCCTTTCTCTTTCCGTCCGCCCTGTGAAATCCCCACCATCTGCCTGTTTTCGTAGCTACAAAAGGATATAAACGCCTCAACATCTCAGTTCTTACCAATTTTTCGAATTTTCTACCTACATAAGTGTTAAAATTCTTTTCCAAGCTATCTTCAACGTTTTTGGTCTCGCCTATCTCTATATCCGATCTGTTTGGCTCTAAAAACAGAGAATAAAAATCAAAAAAGTTGTCATCTACTGTGTAAAGTGTTTTTTTACTTTTTTTCTCGGTTACCGGGGTATCTTTTCTTATTATGCCAAGCCTTATTAGTGATTTCAGGTAGCGGTCCATATCAGATGCCTTGATTCCTGATTTATCCGATATTTCCGCAACTCTCGTGCTTCCTGATGATATGGCAGATAAGATATTCTTATAAATGTCCGGTTCTCTGAACTCTTCTTTTAATAGGAAATCAACTTCCTCATAGAGCATTCCTCTCTTTGATAAAATCTGATCCTTTGCATTCTTGAGCGCAGATTTTTCTGCATCAAACTTCTCGAGATAAAACGGAACACCCCCAGTATAGAATACGTTTTTATAATCTCTTCTAATGTGTTTTCGGGGAAGAACTTTTTGAAATGCTCGAATTTGAAATGATTAATTTTTATATGCCCGGTTTTCCTGCCATAAAGAGGATTTTTATATCCAAGCAGTTCTTCCATCATACTTATAGACGATCCACAGATTATAAGCATGATATTTTTATTCTTCAAAACTTCGTCAATTGCCTGCTGGAACAACGATGGTATGGCATCATCCTTTTCGACAAGATATGGAAACTCATCAAGAACGATCACAAGTTTTCTGTTGCTCTTGAGGTTATGTAGGAAAATATCTCCTCAATGTCTTCTGATGCAATCAGCGGTTCTGAGAAGAACCTTGCAACCTGCTTTTTGAACCTTGAAATGTTCGTGGCAGTTCCTGCTTTGTTACATAAAAAGTACATATACGGCTTGTCTTTTATAAAATTCTTCAAGAGTTCGGTCTTTCCAATCCGTCTCCTGCCATAGACAACAATGAAATCAAAGCCTTCTTTGCCGTATCACGCCTGCAAAAATTCAAGTTCTTCTTCTCTGTCAATAAACCGGAACATAAACCTAATGTTTGTGTTCCTAAAGTATAAATCTTTCGGGCATCAGGAAAATTGGTTTATAATTGGTTCATGTAACAACCGTTAAATGCCGCACAGCACAACCAACACCATGCACCTGAATCTTGCATGGGCGATCACAGGCGCGGGTCACCACCTCACAGAGAGTTATGATGCGTTTAAGAAATTGAAGAAAGATAATCCGCAGATTAGAATCACTATTTTCGCATCACAGTCCGCAGAAGAGGTTTTGCGGATGTACGGACTCTTCGATGAGCTAAAAGCTGTTGCAAGTGAGGAATACCTCGAAGAGATATTTCTGGAGAGTGAGCAGGGGCGGAGTTCCCCCAAGGTCGGCAGGTTTCTTCTGAATAAGTATAATGCCCTCTTTGTGATGCCAGCAACCTCAAACACCGTTGCAAAGATCGTGCACGGCATAGCAGACTCTCTTCCGACAAACGCGGTCGCACAGGCAGTCAAAGGTGACACCCCCGTGTACATAGTGCCGGTAGACATCGATGGCACGATTCTATCGAGGATGCCCTATACCATCGACCGTGAGATATGTGCCCAGCACAATTGCCCCATCTGTATGCCCGCAAACCAGTGTCCAGAACACGCAATCGAGACCCAGATCGACCTGCTAAAATGCATCGGTTGCGGTGAATGTGTCGCAGCATGTCCACACGGCGCAATCAGGGGTGGTTATGCCGAAATCAAGGTGCGAACTGTAGATATGAGAAATACCATGCAACTCGAGGAGATGGATGGGATCACAGTGCTCAGGCATCCGCGAGATGCGCTTCCTGCGGTATCCAACCTGACATCCGCATGACGTTTGAAGACGATGCTACTCAGGTTTCTCGGTGAGTGTGATCTTAAGGGCGCGCTCAAGTTTCCCGCGAACCTTATCTTCGGGCACGATTGCTTCCCGCTCTATTTTTTTAAGCAGTGATGATTTCTCTTTTATTTCCAGTGCCAGATCTTCGTGGGTCATGCCGCTCGCTTCACGTGCGCGCCGGATCGCCATGCCATAACCATCAACCAGTTCATCGGTCATCTGGTCAAACATATCCTGGCGCTTCCGCGATGGCGCGCGAAACGTGATGCCGGGCGCCGGACCACTCCTGCCCGCACTCTGCATGCGGGGGATGGGGGTCGGGGTGGGGCGAGGTATCTGCTTAACCTCGTGCCCGTACTGTGCGCAACCATTGCAGACACTCAGTTCAGTGCCCTCGATGATCACCTTGCGCGGTTCTCCACGAATATCAGTGCCGCATAGTTCACATTGCATACGCAATTAGCCTCCATATAGTCCGTTGTTTTGCTCTCGTAAATCAAGTTATAACACAACCTCCATAAAGATTTATGTGCTATCAGACTGTTTAATGATTTAACCATGCCAGATACGGAAATTGATATCGACGCGGACCGGGATTCAACAGAGTTCTCAAAGTACGTGGTGGACCGTATGCAACAGCTTGAAGTGAAGAACGATCTGCTCAGAACCCAGTACCAGAGAATCGAGGGCGAGAAGCAGCAAGCTGACGATCAGCGGATCAAGTACGAGCGCGAGGTCAGAAAACTGGAAAGCGAGGTGGCTATGCTGAAAACCACGCCGCAGTTGGTCGGCACACTCGTAGAGATTCTTGAGGATGGTAGATCGATTGTACGGTCGAGCACTGGTCCTGAGTTTATTGTTGGTATCTCACATTTCATCAATGATGGTGAACTCAAACCCGGCGTGCAGGTAGCGCTCAACAAGGAACACCTCTCTATCGTTTCTGTAATCCCGCTGGTTCGCGATCCGGCAGTGCGTGGCATGGAGGTCATCGAATCGCCAGATATTGGCTATGACCGGATTGGCGGGCTGCATACGCAGATAGAGTCGCTGAAGGAAACGGTGGAACTCCCGCTTACCAAACCTGAAATATTCGAGCGTATCGGTATCGAACCACCGAAAGGCGTGCTGTTATTCGGACCTCCCGGGACTGGAAAGACTCTTCTTGCAAAAGCAGTTGCCACACAGACTGATGCTACATTCATCCGCGTGGTGGGGTCTGAATTTGTGCAGAAATATATTGGGGAGGGCGCCCGCATAGTGAGGGATGTTTTCGAGATGGCTCGAAAGAAGTCGCCTTCGATCATATTCATCGATGAACTGGACGCGATCGGGGCAAAACGATTCACAGATGCCGGTTCAGGTGACAGAGAGGTTCAGCGCACGCTTATGCAATTGCTCGCAGAAATGGACGGCTTCGATCCGAGAGGTGGGGTGCGACTTCTTGCAGCAACCAACCGACCCGATATTCTCGATCCGGCACTTCTCCGTCCCGGACGTTTCGATCGATTGATTCATGTCTCGATGCCGAACCTTGAAGCGCGTACACAGATTCTACGCATTCATACTGCAAACATGAACCTTGCCGACGATGTTGACCTGGATCATCTTGCATCGCTCACCAATGATGCAAACGGCGCCGATCTGAAGGCGATTGTAATGGAAGCCGGGATGCGTGCGGTACGCGGCGAGAAAGATGCCGTACATCGCACGGATTTTGAAGCTGCGATCAAAGACACGCTAATTCCAGTAAGCAAACCAAAAATGCACTCTGAAGGAATGTTTGCCTGACCTGCGGTTTTTGATGCGATAGACACCCTAATTATAGTAACAGGAGACTGACAATGATGGCTAAACAACGAGGGGCGGTCGATTGATCGATACAAGCGATCCTATTGTAAACCAGTATCTGGTACGACTGATAGGAGCAGATGGTGTAAATATTATCAAAAAAATGCCTCCAGGGGAGATTGTTGACGAGGTGGTTGCAGCAGAGGTCGGTATAGATATAAATGGCATCCGAAGGACGTTGTTTAAGTTGTACGAGAATCGGCTGGCAAGCTACCGGCGAGAGCGCAATCCGGAGACTGGCTGGCTCACATACCACTGGACGATCCATATGGACAATGTCGAGAACCGTCTGGACATCGAATTTGAAAAACTGCTCGATAATTTAAAAGAACGTCTCACATTTGAGGTAGACAATACGTTTTATATATGTAACAACAACTGTGCAAGATTTATCTTTGAGACTGCAAGCGAGACTGATTTTATCTGTCCGGTCTGTGGCGAGGAGCTATTCCACCAGGATAATGAAAAACTGGTGCACGGGTTGATAGAGAGGATCTCTGTGATGGATTCTGTTTTGAGAAGTTAAGGATGTGATTTTTTAGTAATGCCTGATTATAGCGACGAGACTAAAAAAACGCGGGATCGATACAACCGTCTTGCTTTGTTGTACGATCTCGATGATGTGCTGTGGCTTGGTTCGAAACAGTTTTCTCGTAAGAAACTGATAAAACTGACAAATCTCAGCGATTCCGGCTTGGTGCTCGATCTAACAACCGGTACTGGCAGAAATGCCGGGCTGCTTGCGAAACGGGTGAAGAATGGGACGGTTGTGGGGATCGATATCTCCAAAAACGTGTTGAATATCAACAGTTTCAGAAATAAAAAACATAAGAATCTCCACCGGGTTCAGGGGACTGTTCAAGTGTTGCCTTTTGGAGATGAGACCTTCGATGCGGTATTCTGCACCTGTGGCATGGACACCATCGACGGACCCGAGATTGCATTTACAGAAGCAGTCCGAGTTGTTAAAACCGGTGGAACGGTTAGTCTGCTTCATTTGAAGAGTGATAAAGGTCCGCTTGACGTTTTTAACTTTCTGAGTCGATTTTATACATGGATATGGCGTGCAGAGGGCGTGGATCTGTTTTCACATGTAAAGCAGCATAATGTGGATGTGCTTGTGTACAAGAATCTCCAGATCGCAGAGGCAATAGTCGTAAGGAAAGTTTAACCTGCTATAGGGCGGCAACAGCCACAATCCCGACCGATGCCAGATGGGCTGTGAGGGATATATAGATAGATCTGTGCTGTGTGATTCCGGTTAAAGCACAATCCTGATTAATCACAGTGGTCATTTGCGACAAGAAGTTGCACTGCAGATTGTGGATACCCGCTACCCCTTATTAATGCGTTCGGATTGCCCAAACTCTCCGAACTCCTCAAACGCCCCAAATCCCCTCGATCGCAGAATTCGCTTATCGCTGGTGATGATCAACCCTTCGACACCATCCAGAGACTCAATCAACTCCATGCCCTCCATCTCGCCGAGCACGAACACAGCAGTTGCCAGCGCGTCGGCATCAGTCGCGTTCTCGGCGATGATTGTCGCGCTCAACAAACCATCTGCAGCATACCCGGTTTTCGGATCGATAATATGCGATGCCCGCGCCTCTTCGCTGAAATACCGCTCATAATTCCCGCTGGTCGCGACAGACATGTCTTCAAGGTTGATAATGGTGATATACTCGGTTTTGTCGCCGGGATTTTGTAGAGCAACTCTCCATGGATCGTTTTCTGTCTTAAAACCGATCGTCCGGATGTCGCCACCAGCATTCACGATCGCGTGATGTATATTGTGCTCTTTCAACACCTCGATTGCCCGATCAACGGCATAACCCTTCGCAACGCCGCCAAGCGTTACGCCCATCGGTTGATGACTGAAATATATGTCATCATTTTCGATTGATATATTTTTATAATTCACAAGTTTCAGCGTTTCGTTGATCTCATCGCTGGTTGGCGGTGATCCGGCGCGTATCCGGGTCTTCCACAAGTCTATGACTGGAAAAACCGTGATATCAAACGATCCGTTGCTTAGTTCTGAGCATTTGTGGGATTTACCGATGACGTAGTATAATTCCGAGGATGCATTCACAAGAAAACCGTTTTCGTTTAGTTCTGTGACCTCGCTGCCATTTGTGGTATGGCTCATCAGATGCTCGATTTCATAAACCTCTGCAAAAGCGCGGTTGACGGCGGATTCAGCTCCTGACACATCCGGATGCATAACCGTAATGACCACGTCGGTGTTCATCACGACTCGTGTGCGCTCTACATGCTCCATAGAGGGAACTTCTGCACATCCGGATACCAGCAGTGCGATCGAAAGAATTAAAACGGCCCGGATGATTATTTTATCCATTTTAATTTAGTAGAAGTGTCCACGTGATAAACCAGAGCACCAGAGTCATGAAAGCGATGTAAAACCAGTCCTTCCAATTAAACTGAGCCACATCCATCCCGAGTTGCATGTAAATTGGTTTCTGTATGTAGAATGCCAACAACAGCAGTAAATATGAAAAATTCTCCGGTCTTTCGGTCGTCGGAGCCAGTAAATAAAAGCATATTACGCCAGATAACATGCCGAGAGTTGACGCGATCACAGTCTTTATGACGCCATCGATGTGCTTCTTACGCCGGTCAGGTTTTTCTATGGCGGCTTCCACCTCTTCTTTCACGGCTTTTTTCGCAATCCTTTTTTTACTCATCGCAACAACCATGCTGTGATCTGGCATCAATGTTGTGGTTAGCGTACGCTGGTAAGGTATATGTCTTGCCGCCAGTAATGTTGTATGATGTTAAGCAAGGAAGAGGGAACTATCGCAGTCAGGCTGGCACGATCTGCAATTGTCGCCCGCCTTTCTGATGAATCCATGGAAACCAATGACCTACCACCGATATTTGGGGAAAATCGAGGGGTTTTTGTCACCCTGCACAAGAACCGTGACCTCCGTGGTTGCATTGGCTATCCGGAACCTGTAATGACACTTCTGGATGCAATTACCGACTCTGCGGTGAACGCGGCATTGCATGACCCCAGGTTTCCCCCGGTCAGATTAGACGAGATTGCGCACATCGCGATAGAGGTGACTGTTCTGACACCGCCGGCTAAAATTAATGCAAAACCGCAGGATCTGCCAAAACACGTCGAAATTGGAAGACACGGGCTCATCGTCAAAAAAGGTCTTTACCAGGGGTTATTGCTGCCGCAGGTGGCGGAAGAATATGGTTTTGATGCAGAGGAGTTTCTCAGCCAGACCTGCATCAAGGCAGGACTGTTTCCTGACGCGTGGCTCGCCGGCGCAGAGGTGTTCTCCTTTGAGGGGCAGATCTTTACAGAGACCGCGCCTGATGGGGAGATTGTGGAACAGGCTTGAGCGGCGAAGTGGCAGTGGCGCCCGGAAGGAATAACCGGTTAACTGCTCTTGCGTTCCTCAGCGTACTCTGCAGTTATTTTTCCTGCCAGAATGTACCTGCTTGCAATCGGGCGACCAATCAACATACCGGAGTAGTTACACTACAAGATTACACAGATTTTCATGTCAATCTTGTGCAATCACGTGGTTTTATGTGTGGATATCCCCACAATATTAAGAAACACAAAAAATCTATATCCTAAAAACCACAGCCTGGCTCAAAAACACTTTTGGTCGTTCAATAGGTCTAAATCCCACCTCTTTAGCCACCTCCACTGTCTCTTCAAATGCTTGTCTCGAAACGTGGAAAAATTTCGGTTCTACCATAAAAACTTCCCCATCTGGTGTTAATATGGATTTTATCTCCTCTAAGAACTTTTTTTGATCCGGAACTTCATGAAACATGTAAAAAGCTAAAACAAGATCGACCTTTTCTGTGATGCCTATTTTATCCTTATCACATTTATGTAATTTAATTCTTTTTTCAATTTCTGTTCCTCGAATCTTATTTTCCAATTTCCGAAGCATTCCTTCCTGCAGGTCTACAGCGATAACTTTGCCGGATGCACCAACCATTTTAGCCAGCTCTACAGAAAAAAATCCGGGACCGCAACCCAGATCCAAAACTGTCATCCCCTCCCTGGCGTAGGTTCCCAGAATCTTTTTGGGACGCTGCAAAATTTTCCTGATTCCACTATCAAGTCCCCCTGCATTTTCAACAGGGCATACGTGTCCATCTTTTCCACCCATGGTTCTGACCAAAATTTAAGCTCCAACCACCCGCGCCCGCAATCAGCTTACCCTGGCGTCATTGGCGGTTGGGAATTCGTTATTCATCTTCATTTTATCTTGGTTGTCCATTTGCAGTTCAAACGCATCCTGTATTCCGTTGACCTCTACTGTGTAAACGCCTGCTTTCAACCCGACCACGTCCAATGCGATAACTTCATCATACGGCGTAATTACCTGTGCGCACATTGCATCAGCTGGTCTGGATGCGTTTATGGTGACTATGAATGTATTTCCTTCACGTTTCGTCGTAATTTTGTCAACTTTAGTGCAGCTATCGGGATGTTCGCCTCTTGCAACGACGTGTACCTGAACAGGAAATGATTCAAGTATCATAATTTCAATAGCATTTACATTAGCTAAATTAATTATCTCAGCCCCTTGTGCCGCGCCTCTTTCAACTGTCTTTTCGATATTGCTCGCCCAAAACGTAGTGCTTGGAACAGTTCCACTGCTTGACTGAAGTCCACCAGTTACGATAACCCGGTCGCCGTTTTTGATTCCTTCCACACTTGCCGGGGGTCTTTCTGTTCCGTCATCCTCTACCATCAAGTCATAGTGTACAGTCAACATTTTTCCATCCGCTGCCAATGTAAAGCACAGACAGAAAAGTTCACCCAAAGCGCTCACCGTTCCATGAACTTTGACTTCTGTGTCATACACCGGACTTTCCAATAGTTCGGAAACACTCAGAGTCACGGATTCTGTAGTGTGGGTTGGTGCCGATAACGGGGGCTGTGTTGTAGTCCGCGTAGGGGTGGGCGTGGGTGATGACGACACTGATCCATCATCATCATCATCATCATCAATACACCCCGCAGATATCAAGACCACTGCAATCACTGCGATGGTTATCAAGCCCGTTATGTGTTTCTTGTTCGCCTTGTTCATAGTTTTCGCTCCAATTGCCAATATCCCTGGTCTGTTACCTGCTCAATCAAGATTATATGCCTGGTTGGTCGTTTATTTGGTATGAATTTACTATGGCAGGGAGTTTTGTTGTTTATGTTGTTTACCACCTTTTATTCAAACTGGTCGATCAATCGACATATCTGAGGTTACAAGTGTGAGTAATAGTACTTAAATCTTTCGATCAATAGAAATATATTGTGATGTAATGTGAGGTTGGCGTACAAACCCACCGTCATACGCAGGCAATCACAACCATCCGGAAAACCTCCCAGCGTCGATTTTATATGGTGTATATGTTTAGCCAAAGTGAAAAACCACGAGATTTCACGAGATCGACATAAGAATATGGCAGTACCTACAAAATATTGGCGATATGTTTGCATTTCATATCCTGCCACCACATACGCCATCGTGAAAATCTGTGTAATATTGTATTTAGCTAAACACGTACGATTTTATCATTCCCGGTCCCACCGTTTTCTGTGGTCACGGACCAAATAGTATTCACAGATCAGGGGCTCTTGGGAATAACAAAGCGCCCGAATCAATGATCGCTCATCGCTCATTCAAAGACATCTTTGACCTTTTCAAAGATTCCTTTTCGTTTTTTATCACCAGTCTTGCCTGTACTATCATCGGCACCACCTTTGCTACCTGCGCTCTCGCCCGGACCGGTTTTACCCTCGATTTTCTGCAATTCGGCGAGTAGTTCTTGCTCCCGCTCGGAGAGGCGTTTCGGAACGATAATCTTGATTTTTACAAGCTGGTCTCCTTTTCCGCGTCCGTGTAGCTTTGGCATGCCCTTGCCGCGCAGCCTGAGCGTCGAATCCGCTTGTGTGCCCGCCGGGATCTTCATCTTCACGTCACCGTGCAGCGTCGGCACCACCACCTCGTCCCCGAGCGTAGCCTGCGTAAACCGGATCGGCAGCTCATATGTGATGTTGTCCCTGTCTCGCACAAAGGCGGAATCCGGCTCGATATGCATAACAACGTATAGATCGCCGGGCGGACCGCCATTAACTCCGTGCTCACCCTCTCCGACAATGCGCAGCCGGGATCCAGTCTCGATGCCAGCCGGGATCGATACCGAGATCGCTCTGGCGCGACGCACCCTTCCGGTGCCTTTGCAGGAGCTACATGGCGACTCGATCACCTTGCCAGTGCCGCGGCACTGCCCGCATGGAGTAGAGGTGATGAACTGACCAAACGGCGTCCGCCTCACCTGATTAACCTGACCGGCGCCCCCACAGTTCGTGCAGGTCTTTGGAGATGTGCCCGGTTTTGCACCACTCCCCCCGCATGTATCACAGTTTTCGGTACGCATCAGTCTTATCTTTGATTCTGTGCCATGCGCAGCGTTTGCAAGTGAGATGTGCAGATCGTATCTGAGATCGCCCCCCCGTTGCGGAACTGTTCGCGAACCATAGCCACCAGCACCGCCGCCCCCGCCAAAGAACGTGTCAAAGATGCTTTCAAAGCCGCCCTGCCCATGCCCCCTGCTCCCGAAAATATCCTCGAAATGGATGCCTCCAAAGATATCCTCGGCAGAGTACCGCGAATCGATGCCTGCATGTCCGAATTGATCATATCTTTCCCGCTTTTCAGGATCAGATAACACGCCATAAGCCTCGGATATCTCCTTGAATTTCTCCTCTGCATCAGGCGCCTGATTTCGGTCAGGGTGGTACTGCATCGCCAGTTTCCGATACGTTTTTTTGATTTGCTTTTCATCGGCGTCCTTCGGGACCCCAAGCACATCGTAATAGTCCTTTTTCTCTGCCATACGATCTGTTACCTTTGTTTTTAAATGCGAACGGATATTTCTTAATTATATGAAGTATGCACTTACGTTAAATTAACTGTTGCACCGAAAAGATGTGTTGCAACTTTGTGTCGGCGACTCATAATTTTACCGGTGTCAGGAAGAGTATCCTGATTCAGAAGGGTGTTGGGGGTGGGGGCGGGATGCCATGATCCGGAAGCTGATAAAACTAAGTCCCCCTGCAAATACGAGCACTGCGACGAACCCGTAGTAATACGAGATGACGCCTCCGAGTAGTGAACCAACCACCGATGCAAGACTGATCACGGAGGTGATCCACCCTGTGGCTGTCGCTTTATCCTGATTTTGGCTGAGCAGAAGCTCGGTTGACCCGACATATAGAAACGACCACGAAACAGCGACCAGAATCATGCCCGGCACTATATAATAAAAAGTCGTTGGCGGGATGAAACTTAGAAAAGCAACCATCGACACAAGGCATCCATATCTCACAAGCGACACCGAATCCCTACCATCAAGTCGTCGCATTATGAAAAACTGCACCAGCGGATTGATGCAATATATCATGCCAATCCCGAACTTGTCTGCCCCAAGGCTGATCAGGTACAGCGGAAAAATCACCCAGACGGCTGTGGCTCCGGTATGCCGAAGCATGAATGTCAAGTATATGTCCCAGTTTGCCTTCACTGTGGCAAGTGACATATATGCGACCTTAATTCTCGGAACTTTGACATTCGGCAGGCGCATGGCGACGATAGCTGATAATATCATGAGAACGGAGCTTGCAATGAATATTAGATCGTAGTTTCCGATAATTCCGGCTACAAAGAACCCCGTAGCCCATCCGAGTGCGCCGAATGAACTGAACTTGCCGATGCTCCGCCCCATCCCATAAACGTGCATGATCATCGCTGCAGGGTATATACCGACACAGATCCCGAGGAACCCCCGCGCCAGCCCGAGACTAAGCGGGTCGTTTGCGAATACCTGCAGAAAGTAGGCGACCGCCGAAAATGCAAGACCTGCCACGAGAAGTTTTTTAAGGTTCAATGCGTCAGCAGCCTTGCTGAACACATAAGACGAAATAAACAAGCACAGACCATATACACCAATGATGGTACCTATTTGTATCTGATTTGCTCCAAGATCATCTGCAATGACCGGAATGAGCATCATCGATATCATCATCGATGTGTTGGTAAAGAACTGGATTGAATTCAGTTTCATGTCTGATCGATGGTCATATTATATCGTTATATGCTCCTAAATGTTCGTAAGAGCACGTGCTCAATGAAATCGGATACCTGCCAGAGGATACCCGGCTCTTTGTTGTTGTAATGGCGTTGCTACTACTACTACTACTACTTTCGCAGCACCACAGCATACCGCGTCAGGCTCCGGTGGACCCGCTGGGAATGTCGCCCCGCCACAACAAAACCGGCGTCGTCCGCCCCTGAAAGCTCAAAGTCGGAGATTACAACTGCGTGCCCACCGCGCTTTAACACGCGATATATCTCAAGTAGCGCACCCCTATAGAGTGATTCGACCGATTCTGCCATGACAACGGCAGACCTGCCATAAGGCGGATCAGTGACCACTGCATCGACCGACTGGTCAGCGATCGGCAGGTTACAGGCATCTCCACAGAGTACGTGGTATTCAGAGTCACAATCCTCGAGATTCATCTCTGCTCCGGGTAGCATCGATTCCTGCACATCGATTCCGATCACTCGCGCACCGATCATGCTCGCTTCGACCAGTATGCCACCGGTTCCGCAGAACGGGTCAAGAACAAGGTCGTTTGAGCGGATTTCACAGAGATTCACGAGTGCACGTGAGACTTCCGGCAAAATAGTCCCCGGATAGAAGAATGGTTTTTTATGTGGCTTTCTTTCCCAAAATTGCTTTCGGTCAACCGATGCGAGCACCTCTCCGAATATGCATGACCGATTGGTTATAATCAATCTGAAGCTGTGATCGGGATCTTTTAAATCCACCCTTGACCCAGGATTGTGCTCGAAAATTACCTCGCCTATGCGTTTTTCAAGGTCTGTGGACGATAGATGTGAGCGTTGTATCTGTTTCACCCTCACGCTGAATGTTTCCCCGGGTGGGACTCTTATTTCCGCATCACGAGCGGATTTCAGGATGTCTGATTCGGATATGTCGCATTCGAAGATACCTGAGACGATTCGATGCGTCATCGCAAGCCTTGTCGCCAGTATCCGGGATACCCCCGTGGAATTGTTGGTATCAAGCATCAGGCACTGCTCACCACTCTTTGCAACCCGATGCTCGATCCCGAGCGCACGCATACATGCGAGCACCTCGCTTTTGGGCAGTGTTTCGTGCTCGCCGGACAGTTCGAATATCAGTATCATGATTGTCAATACCCGCGTCTTTACATTTTGCACTTTGTCAGTACCCACACATTATTACTCACCAGAGCAACATGATACTCATGTCCGGATCCGGGATTGTAAGATGTAACTGTGGCGTGCTGACCATACCAAAGACCTTGAACCGCTACGATCGTACCGTGAATGGGTCACAGTGCCCTGCATGTGGCAAGATCTATGTGGATGCTGAGGATCTTAACCACGCGCTTAATTCGTGGGTTGCAAAGCAGTGTTGCAGGTCGAAGTAGTATTGTCGTGCGTCACCCTGCAAGTCGCAAGTTGTGAGTCGCACGCTGCCAATTAGATATCATCACAGCGCGCTGTGCTCGATGCACGTGCCGCACTGCGGGCAGCTTACAGACCGGATATGTGGTACGGTCGTGATCTTGCATGCGCACATATTACAGATAACGGTCTCTTTAACGCCGATCAGCCTCTCGATCTCGACGATTGCGGTGTTTGCATGTCGCAGGATCTGCTCACCATATCGGTCTGCGATGTGCAGTGTGAAGACCGATAGCGCCATGCCGGCTATGATATCAATTGCCCAGTGTACGCCAAGGTATAGCGTGGCAAAAACAACGGTGGGAAATGCAAATATCAAGAAGAGCCTGTACCGTCTGAGATTTGTCCCGTAAATTATCAGGAATGTGCTGAACATGAGTGCTACATGCAGGCTCGGGAAACAGTTGTCAAGCGGATCCACCATGGTGATGGCTGAGTATATATCCGGGTGCAGTTCGTACATGAGCGGCTGGACGTTTGGCAATGCATAGCCTGTGACCGTGACCGGGAATAGCAGATAAAAAGGGAATGCGATCAGGTAATTTAGGATGAAAACAAGAGAAAATCGCTTAAGTTCTGACGTTTGCTCGGTGTATGCAAGTACAATGAATGTAAATATCACAACGGAGGAAAAGAACACTATGTATACAAACGTCATCAGATATGTGAGTGCAGGCGTTGCCATGCTCTGAAAACCAGCGACCATACTACCTTCTATCTGTTCAATGTATGCTGTGCAGTCATAATTCACGAGCAGATGCAGATGTTGCCGTATTGGAAACTGTACCTGCACAAGCCCGTACACGGCGGCAGCCGCCAGTATATATGGCCAATAGCCATTGATCAACTGCCTTGCCGTATATCCACGCTTTCTTTTGCGGCATTCCGCTGATACGAAGAGTGAAAAGTACAATGCGATCAGAATCAGGGTAGAGATGATGCTAAAAACAATTAACTGCCATGCCATTGTAATTACTCGCCGGGTATAGTTTTATTAATCAAGGTCATCGGATGGTGGGATTGTATATTCATATATACTTAAATGTTGTGGCTGCGCGATTGTACTGCCGCGCTTCGCGGTGCTGGCACTGATGCTTGCCAAGCGTGGAATCAACCTCTGCATGCGTATGCTTGCGAATATGCGATGCACATACCCGTTCTCGATCGTCTGCATCAGGTTCAACCGCGCCCTTGTCGATAGCGGGTGCACACTGATCCCAATCAAACTCGCGAAGATTGTTGCTGCTATTGACTCGCCGGTGAAATTATGATGGGTGGGTGTGCTTCCGAATCTGTGGGCTATCAAGTGTGAAAACTCACTTATGGGACTGGATTTCCAGTTACCCATATAAAATAGCGAAGAGATGAAAAACACCGGTGCTGGTATCCTCTGGGCAAATGGGCTGTTTTCTTTCGCCATTTTATCTTATTGCAAATAAATACCGCCACCCCACTTAAATTCAACGAACCTATCTTTGCAGTGTTGTTATATGGTGTAGCTGGAAAGGGTCCACGATCACAACAACACCCCTGAGTGGGATTTCGATCTCTTCGCCGTTTGCAGATGTCATAGATCAATCATGAGAATGCTTTCACATAAAACTCATTTTACAGGAAGTTAATTGACTGAAATGAAGTATTATAGTCTGACGTTGTCAAGCTAACTACGATAATGTCTTTATCGCATTGTTTGTCCTTTAAATCGTCTTTTGGAGACTCCCACCCCGACTACCAAAAGCTTTAATATGATCCAAGTAACATGTAGAAAAATTGGGGTTAGGGTTATGTCCAGAGATCTGATGACGACAAAACGTATAGAATTGTTTGCGTTAGTAGTTCTACTGTTAACCGGCATCTGTCAGACCGGAATGGCAACCGAAAGTTCAGTGAGTGTGTCACCTCTGGTGGTGACCGTATCGTCCGGAGATACTTTCACTCTGGACATTGTTGTGGACCCTGCTATCGATGAGGTCTATGGCGCGGAATATACACTGCGATTTGACAGTGCGATGCTGAAGGCAAATGATCAGAGCAGCGGGGCGTTTCTCAGTAGTGATGGCGCGGAAACTGTAGAGTTGTTAAACGGCATCAACAACGCAGTCGGGAAGATCGAGTATGGCGAAACCAGAAGGGGCAATCCCAAGGTTAACCGCGGTACGACCGATTCTGGTGTACTGACATCGATCAACTTCGAAGCAATCGGATCAGGGACATGTGACCTGACGTTAGAGGCAAGGTTACTTGATTCCGGCAATCGCCCGATCGATGTTGTGGTAAATAACGGAACGTGCAGCGTAGAGGAAATAGCGGAGATTGCACTGATTGCGACTGAAAATCCTGATGATTCTGCATCTGCAACCACAACTGATACACACCCGGCGCGCCCATCAGCGAAGACTGCAATTCCCGGTTTCGAGGTATTCTGCTCAATCACAGGACTGGTTGTTGCATCGCTTCTGGCACTAAAGGGGAAGTGAAGAGGGACTGAGGGTTGGGGTATGGGACATGTGTAGCCATATATGCCACACCGGTAGACGACATACCCAAATGTAAAATATATCACGCTTAGTAGGGTCGTGGAGTGAGAAAATATCGAAAATGTGCCTACTAGAGGAGGTGAGCGATAAAGGGGGAAAAATTACAGCAAAAAGGTGGCGCCACCGTATCAATGATACGTTTGTGGCAAAATGGTATAGGGGAGGGGTCCCTTCCTGTAGTTCTGTATCTGGAATAAGAACTACACAAGAATAAACAGACTATATGAAACGGAAACAATGAACCAGAATAGATCGTATTTGAGAAGCGCAATCATTGCAGCGATTGTAATGATTGGAACAATATCTGCAGCCTATGCTGCACCGATAGATATCATGGTTAGTGGACAGGTTGTCTATGAAGACGGCAGTGGGTGCAACAATCCCACAGTCGGCATAGTAAATCTGGATACTGGTGGTATAGGGCTAGTCGTGACGAATGAAAGTTTGAACTACTATTCGGCGACGCTGTATAACGTAAGTATCAACGATACATTGCAATTCAACGCCACAAGCCCGGATGAAAGCCAGTCGATTGTCACAGAACACGTAATTACCCAGGACGAGATAGATGCTGAAAACTTAGTGTACAACATTGCTCTCGCGGGACCTGGAGACATAACACCACCAGCGATACTCTCTGTGGCGATTACTCCGGCAGAGGTCTATGTAAATGGGTCGATCACCGTGACGGTCACTGCAAAAGACGACTCAGGCATATCCCGTGTGACTGCTGATGGTATTGAACTTGTGCTCGTTGCTAACGACACGTACGAAGGCATGATGCCTGCTGCAAGCGCTCCTGGTGTATACAACGTAACCGTTGTTGCAACCGACGATTCCGCGAACGGCAATAAAGCTACAGACTTGGCAACATACACGGTACAAGAAGATCCTGGAGACATAACACCACCAGCGATACTCTCTGTGGCGATTACTCCGGCAGAGGTCTATGTAAATGGGTCGATCACCGTGACGGTCACTGCAAAAGACGACTCAGGCATATCCCGTGTGACTGCTG
>JAYEGZ010000222.1:2571-7128 GCA_034659315.1 Methanobacteriota archaeon | reverse complement strand
TTGTGCTCGTTGCTAACGACACGTACGAAGGCATGATGCCTGCTGCAAGCGCTCCTGGTGTATACAACGTAACCGTTGTTGCAACCGACGATTCCGCGAACGGCAATAAAGCTACAGACTTGGCAACGTACGAGGCAAGACTTCCGGTAATCCTATCCATAAAAGATGTTAACATAGGACGTGGAATGAGTGAGATCGTCCCAATCATGGTCTTTGACGTGGTAGATATGGGTGGCTGCGAAATCAATTTCGTTTATGATCCGACAGTCGTTTATGTGACCGAGGTCACCAGAGGGGACATGAACTTCTCGTTTGAGTACAACATCAACAACGGGTCCGGATGGATGCGTGCAAACGCGCTTGATGTGAATGGGGTAAGTGGAGACGTGGTCTTTACATACATCACCCTCACCGCTGTTGGCAACAAGAGTGATACAAGCAAGATGGAGTTTGAGGCTAGCCGATTGGTTGACGCATCCTTCGTTGAGATCGCCCACATACGGGATGGTGGAATGTTTAGCATAGTGTCAAACGTACTGCCAGAGGTGACAAACATATCCGCAACTCCTGACACGATACTCTACGACAACGGCAGACCCAGAGCACCTGGAACAGACCTCACTTTGCTGAGTGCCCAGGTGACCGATGCGGACGGTAACGTCACAGAGGTCACTATCGATCTCTCATCGATCGGCGGATTAGTGGACCAGCAGATGACGCACGTCTCAGGGGATCTATGGGAAGTGACTACGAACGCAACAGAGGTTGCTATCAATGTTTCGGACTTCACCCATCAGTTGACGATCACGGCAACCGATAACGATGGTGGCATCAGCGATCCGGCGAGCCTCGAGCTAACCGTCCTTAAGAGAGGTGATGTGAACGGTGATGGTCTTGTCAACAAGATGGATGCGGATTACATATCCCGCTATCTGGCAGGTCTGGAACCGGAAGTCTCGATACTGGTCGGAGATGTCGTGGGCGAAGCTGGAGACCCAGCAGGTAACGGCGTTGTGGACCTGATGGATGCATTGTACCTAGCGAAGTACACGGAGGGCATGGTAGGGGAGCCTTAACCCCCCCCTCCCTCTTTTTTCTTTTTGATACCATGACACGATTTATACAACTGACCGGTTTAGGCATCCTTATGCTCATCTCAATATCGCTGGTATCTGCATCTGAAACGACCATCGGCATCGACGATTATAGCGTCAAATCAGGCGACACGATCACAATACCCATCAAGATCGACGATACTCTGATGCTGGGCGGCTGCGAAATCAATTTCACGTATGATCCCGCAGTAGTTCATGTAACCGGCGTTAACCCTGGAAACATGCGTTACTCGTTTATGTCCAATGTCAACAACGGTTCCGGATGGATGCAAGCAAACGCGATTGACGCAGTGGGGCTGAGTGGAGATGTGACCTTTGCGTATATCGATCTCACTGCAGTAGGCAAGGTGGGTGATACGAGCCTGCTAAACATCACATCTGCAAACCCCATTGACATAAACTACACCGAGATGGCATACACGTTGAACAATGGATCATTCGAGATCATATCGGCAAACGACATGAAACCGCCGAAGATAACGGCCGTGACGATCGATCCTGCGGTTACTCCGCCGAATGGGTCAATCGACGTGACGGTTACCGCAACCGATGAATCCGGCATAGCGAGTGTGACTGCTAACGGCGTTGTACTCGCGTTCGTTGCTAGCGACACTTACAGGGGCACGATAACGGCTGATAGCGCTCCGGGCACATACAATATAACCGTTGTTGCAACCGACGCGTCAAACAACAGCAATGTGGCTACGAACAGCAGAACAACGTACGAGGCAAGACTTAAAGCAACCCTATCCATAGGAGATGTTGTTGTGAGGCCGGGAGCAAATGTGACAATCCCGATCACGGTCTTTGACGCGGTGAATATGGGCATCTGCGAGATTACGTTCACTTATGATCCGACAGTGGTTCATGTGACGGATGTTAGCAGTGGCGACATGCGTTACTCGTTTAAGTTTAATGTCAACAACGGTTCCGGATGGATGCGTGCAAACGCGCTTGATGTGGATGGACTGAGTGGAAACGTGACCTTTGCACACCTCACCCTCACCGCTGTTGGCAACAAGAGTGATGTGAGCGAGATGGGTTTCGAAGATAGCCGATTGTTTGACATATCCTTCAAGGAAATCGTCCACATACAGAGAAATGGAACGTTTAGCATTCGGGAAAACGTACCGCCAGAGGTGACGAACGTATCCATAACTCCTGATACGATACTCTACGCAAGCGGCAGACCCAGAACCCCCGGAACAGACCTTGTTTCGCTGAGTGCTCAGGTGACTGATACGGACGGTAGCGTTACAGAGGTCACTATCGATCTCTCATCAATAGGCGGATTACCGGACCAGCCAATGGAGCACGTCTCGGGGGATATATGGGAAGTGACCACGAACGCAACAGAGGTTGCGATCAATGTTTCGGACTTCACCCATCAGTTGACCATCACTGCAACCGATAACGAGGGCGGCATCAGCAACCCGGCAAGCTTCGAGCTGACAGTTCTTAAGAGAGGTGATGTGAACGGCGATGGTCTCGTCGACGATATGGATGCGGATTATATATCCAACTATGTGGCAGGTCTGGAACCGGACGCTTTGAATCCACCAGATGCACTGGTAGGGGATGTCGTGGGCGAAGATGGAGATCCGGTGGGCGACGGTGTTGTGGATATGAGGGACGCACTATACATAGCGATGTATGCAAGCGGCAAGGCAGAGGAACCTTAATCTCCTCTCCTTCCTTTTTATTTTATCATGACCCGGTTGATGCAACTTGCCTGTTCAGGCATCCTTATGCTCATCTCAATATCGCTTGTATCTGCATCCGAAACGACCATCGCCATCGATGATTACAGTGTCAAATCCGGTAACACAGTCACAGCACCTATAATTGTCAACAATGCTGTGATGCTGGGCGGTGGCAATATCACTTTCACTTACGACCCCACAGTAGTCCATGTGACTGATGTCTACCAGGGCGATTTACGTTTCTCGTTTAAGTACAGGATCGACAATGGTTCGGGCTGGATGTGTGCAAATGCACTTGACGTGGATGGACTGAGTGGAAACATTACCTTTGCGCATCTCGATCTCACCGCAGTAGGCGATGATGGGGATGCAAGCCCGCTAAGCATCACATCCGCAAACATCTTTGACATAGACTACACGACAATAACATACACGGTGAACAACGGATCATTTACCATTTCCACCCGAGACCTCACGATCACCAAAAAGTATGAATCGTGGGCAGTTATGGAAGATAAGACCTACAACATCTTCTACACCGTGACAAACACCGGCTCTGGCGACGCAGGCGCAAGCACAACCTCGGTTACGATCGATGGAGTCCATGCTGCAATCGGTGTGGTTCCGGCATTATCACCGGTTGAGAACCACACCGCCAAATTCGGACCGTTTACGATGACTGGTGACCACGATATGATCAAGGTCTGCGCTGACCGAGACAATATCGTCTCCGAGAGCAATGAAGAGAATAACTGCAAGGAGAACAAATTCGAGAGTCCGGTTCCAGTTCCGGTTCCTGTACTTACGCCGCCCGGACTGGTAGCACTTATCGGCTCGCTCATGATCGTTGCTGTGAGGCGTGTGAAGAAGGATGGGTGATGTCGTCCATTGTTTCCTTTCTTCAATTTATCCGGGAGGGCTTGGGGCTTGCCATAGGATGAAGTCGGTGTACTTGTAGCAATCCTTCCTCGTTATTGGATGACTTAACACCGACAGCTTCAACGCCTGTGACGTGCCCTGCCGCTCCTACTGCCTCTGCAAGCAGCGTGACTTGCAAGCCGATTCCGCATCCAACATCAAGCCCCCGGCTTCCAGGCAGGAGGTCGAGCGCACGGATTGCACTGTGCATGGCTGGTTCTTGCAGGGGATTCGTCACCATCAGGCTCTGCAGGTAGCTATCCGTGTCAGTCATTTTCTCATCATCTCCACTGGAACATTGGATTGCTATTGATTATCAGTCATCCCCCAAGCACCTGCATCATCCCCTCCCGGTACTCCTGAAAAGCCCCTCGCCCCGCAGCAGTCAGCCGGAGCATCGTATGCGGCTTTCGATCCACAAACTCCTTCACGACCTTGATGTACCCGGCAGCCTCAAGCTTGCTCGTATGCGAGGAGAGATTGCCCGCTGTAAGCCCGGTCTGGCGCATCAAAAAGAGGAAGTCTGCACTCTCGACGACGTATAGGTATGCCATGATCATGAGCCTTGCCGGCTCGTGGATCAGGCGGTCGATTCCAGCGATTGGCGGGATGTCTTCGCTGCCGGAATCACTTGCTGTCATCATGCATCTCCTTTTCCGGCAGCGGATATTTGCGCATGAACCTGGCGAAGATGACCAGACCGCTAAGGAAAAGAAACCCTCCCATGAGAACCAGATATAGTATCAACCCGGTACATCCGGAACCAAACTCTACCAAGGAGAAGAATATCCCCAGAATCACCGACAAAATTGCATATCCGT
>JAYEGZ010000222.1:0-2471 GCA_034659315.1 Methanobacteriota archaeon | reverse complement strand
ACCAGACCGCTAAGGAAAAGAAACCCTCCCATGAGAACCAGATATAGTATCAACCCGGTACATCCGGAACCAAACTCTACCAAGGAGAAGAATATCCCCAGAATCACCGACAAAATTGCATATCCGTAATAACGGGCGCTCCCTGATCTGGACCCTGCATGGGTGAAGGGTCCGACCAGGATCATTCCGAAGAACAACGGCGCCCAGTTCACCCAACTGGAATAATCCGTTACATCGCCAGAGATATAGATCAGGGTGAATATGATCACGATAACTGCAAGTTCAAATAGAAAGACGCCGGTCAGGGAATCTTTTGGATTTTCCCGATGGAATTTGACAACCCCGATCCGCGGATAGGTGTAGCGTCTCCGGATAAACTCCACAATCTTTCCAGAGAATATTATCAATAATATATAGAATGCAAAGACGGGGGAATAGAAGAACCCTCCGAAAGCCATGAGGATCACCCCCATCATGACTTCCATCAAGCCGTCCTGCTGGGAATCACTGTATGCATTCTTCTCGAGTTCCAACAGATTAATTTCTTGTGTCATTATGTACTCCGTACATTAACGTAAAGGAGTTTGCAGTATATAAGACTTTGTACCACAAAGTTGTTTGCAACAAGCAACGCGTAAAATCAGAAAATACGATAGCCGCCTCTGGCTAACAACCACCTGGCAAGCCCTTTCGCGCCCCCCGCCCAGGTCGTACCCTCGGAAGATACCAGCCACGGACACGCCCCCAGATCACCCCGCGAACCCCCCTGTCACACAGAAACCTGATAGCAGGAATGATCATCCGCCCAACCGTTACCTTAAGCGAACCCCTGACGCGGTATGCGAACGCCGGCTCATGAAAGACTGGACGTAACCGGATCGAGACTGCATGAAAACGGGTCAGCGGGGCAAAAGCTGCGTACAGGAACCCGGATAACATGCCGGTATCGGCGGGATCATCGAGTCCGAATGTTACGCGGCATGAAAGTTCCTTAAAATCGATTCTCTGCACCAACCTCCGCGCCAGCGTGGCAACAGGACGGTGCAGCGTGCGAAACAGTTCAAAGATACGCCCGATATCCATTTCTTCCCACGTTTCCTTCCCTGCATTCTCCTCTTTCCGGTCTTTTCCCTCTGTGGCTGCGAAATCATCGATTACGCGAGATAGAAACAGCCACCGCACCTCGATCCTCTGCACGGGATCCCCGCCAGAGTCTCTCTTCAGTTCAAACCGACAGACGAACGGAACCCAGAGCAGAATCACCATCGCAAGCGTTGATACAATAAGCAATAAAAAAAGGAGAAGAAAAGGGTGCAAGATACTGCCCTCCTCAATCCTCGTCTACAGACTTTTCCGGCTCCGCGTCCTCATCCTTTACCATATCCTTCCCTTTACCCTTCTTTTCTCTCAGGGATTTTATCTTATCAACGACTTCAGGCACAGCCTCCACGATCTTTCCGAAATCTATACCTTTCCCAGTCGCTGGAAGCAGTTTAACCTCGTCTTCTGAGACCACGAGGAATGCGACCGGCTCGATCTTTGCGCCGCCACCGCCGCCACCGCCAAAACCGCTCTCCTCGTCACGCTTGCCCTCGCCGCCACCACTGCCAAATCCAAAGGATACCTTGCTGATCGGTACCACGGTCTTGCCTGCCACCGTAATCGGCTCGCCGACGATGGTCTTGGTGGTGATCAGTTTCTCAAGCTGTTCTACAACTTCTCTCATCAATTCTTCGACGCCCATATTACCAAACCTCAACTGATCTGATTGCAGTCGAACCAGATAACACTTTCTGTCGTGTGAATCGACATCTGCGCGATATGTCTGGATGGGTTATTCTCCTGTTGTGGTCCGTTTTGGTTGTGGTTCTGTTCGTAGTTCTGGTTGGGTTGTTCATGTTGCTTACCTCCGTTTATCAGAGACCGGTCGTTTGGTCAACCTGTCTGATACTACATAGCTAAGTAATAGTACTTAAATATTTCGATCAATCGAAAGACTTTATGATCCAATGCAGAACTCCACAACAAAACTGCAATCCTGAATCCAGTATGGCTCCCGCGCTCTCGATTGTATGATTGCCCGGGCATCAGAACCTGCCTGAGCAGAGTAACCTTTACTATATCTTACTATCATGGGCATACTAAAATGGAATAAACCTTGCACCCGGATATGATAATGTCTACAACGCTACCGATGCCGCTTCCGAAAACGTCGCCGAGTTTGCGTCTTACGGACGCGCGCTCGGGCGTCCCGGTATAATTGTGCAGTCGATGCCGGATAATGTTGCGCAGGCGGCACGACGGTGTCGCTGCCAGCCAGCCACCGGGCAAGCAGAGTCGGACTAAAGGGTGCAACCACAACACGAAACACGAGGTATCACACAATGACCGAAGAATTCGAACCAAGCATACTGGCGTTCTGCTGTAACTGGTGTTCGTACGCCGGGGCTGATCTTGCAGGGGTCAGCCGG
>JAYEGZ010000221.1:0-1729 GCA_034659315.1 Methanobacteriota archaeon | reverse complement strand
GTGTTGGATAAGTACAACTGTCGGTGGTGTTTTGAAAACATTGGCTGCCCAATGCCAGAAAAAATAAAAAAATGGTGGATAGATCGCTCAACTAATTGTCAGGCGTCTCGATACCAATTTTTCTGACGTTTGGTTTCCAGATCTTGTCTGGCATCCAGTCAGGCTTGTTCTTCGGAGCATTGACCTGTTCTCTCCATCCTTCAAAGATGTGTACTTTCTTTGTGCCGCGTTCCCGCAGCATTATCGTTATCGGGTTGCTCTTGGTGCCACCTGCCCGATTAGCAACTTTGAGTGCAGCCTGACGTGGCTGTCGCCCAGAAAACACCCCATGTTCGCTCCCATCCGGGTCATGCAATACAAAATTCCTTGTCTTCTCCATAATCATACACCTCGCGTCATGATTTAGCCACGCGCATCATATATTGCTAAACCTTTATCAAATATTAATGTAACGCCTGTATGTGATGAACCCCGGAGATGAAGTGCAATGGTAAGCATCATGGAGATCTACCAGTTACTTCCGAAACTGAACTGCAAGGAATGTGAAAAACCCACCTGCATGGCGTTTGCAAACTCGCTTCTGACCGGAGAGTCCGTGCTTGAGGACTGCCCGCCACTATACCAGAGCGAGCATGAAAGCCAGCTTGAGCAACTCACGACGATGCTTGCGCCGGTCAAGGGCGCTACCGAGACCGGTTTGATCGTCCACGACGAGCTATGTTTCGGGTGCGGGAATTGCGTTGTTGCATGTCCTGTAAACGTTGCCAATGATCCGCACGGCGCGGCGGTCGGGCTTGCACCATCCAATGACAAGGTGATACTGGCAGTGGTAAACGGTGTTGTCACCGCCGCAAACGTCAGTGAATGCAGACGGTTCGGGCAGAACCGGATCCTTTGCGATGTCTGCATCGCGACATGCCCGTCAAAGGCGATCGAATTTGTGTGACGATTCATGTGATGGCATGATTTTTGTGCAAAGCAGGAATCGCTCAAGTGACCCCTCACCAGACTGAGGGCGGGATTTGTTGGCTCTCTGAGGATTCACGTTACACAATCAGCGAGTTCCCTCGACTGTGCTCACTACCGTGAGGATAATATCTTTGTTTTTAATTATCTCCACTTTCTTGATATCAATGTCCGGAATATCCCATGGCATCTCAAATATTGCCATTATCGTTCACCCCCCATTAGATTTATTAAATATATTGTGGATGGTTAGATATATAAATAATTAACCATCAGATTTGCTAAAAGTGCAGTTTATATGCTGCGCGTTATTCCACACCTGACTGCTGGATCGATTGGCAGGTATTGTAATATATATATAGCAACATATCAATTTAATGTCATCTCGCCGCAACGCGGGATATTAGAGACCCGGTTATTCTTGGACCGTTTTCTACACTTCTTCGAATAAAAGCAGTAATGCCCTCTCACCCATGGCGATCTTAGCTTTGTGCCGGTTTTCAGCACCTTTCGGTATATCAATTCCATCGCCTGCCTTAAAATCGAGTATCTTGCCATCAAAATCGACAGACATGTTCCCTTCCAGGACGTACCCTACATGCCCCCTGGTGCACCAATCCGGTTCCACGAAACCCTCGCCAAATTCCACCAGCCGCACCTGTCGATCGCCAAGCGTATGTACCTTTTGCCTGACTCCAGGAGCCGGGTGTTCCCAGCCCATATTTTCAAAGTTGATCAGTGGGTCACTCATTTTATATCCTCC
>JAYEGZ010000220.1:17502-24534 GCA_034659315.1 Methanobacteriota archaeon | reverse complement strand
GGGGGATCATCGGACATACGCAAAAGAACACACCCAATCAGACCAAAAGTATGATCACCCGGGGGAACTATCAAAAACCATGACGCCATCAATCGACACCCCCCGAGTGCTCCTCGCCGCAGACCGATCTTCTGCGGGAAAGACCACCATCTGCACCGGGATTATGTCTGCGCTTGGGAAAAGTCTGGATATCCAGCCGTTTAAGGTCGGTCTTGATTACATCGATCCGAGCTACCACACACTTGTGTGCGGAAACACAAGCAGGAACCTTGACGGCTACCTGATGACCAAAGACGCCGTGCTTGAGACGTTTTCGCACGCTCTTGGCGGGGAAAAAAAAGATATAGCCATAATCGAGGGAGTGCGTGGGTTATATGAAGGGTTTGAGGGATTAAGCGACATCGGGAGCACGGCGCAGATCGCAAAAATCCTGAGGTGCCCCGTAATTCTGATCATCGATGCAAGGAGCATCACGCGAAGCGCAGCAGCTGTTGCCATGGGATATGCGGCGTTTGACAGGGATGTTAACATCAAGGGCGTGATCTTAAACAAGATCGGGAGCAAACGGCATGCCGAAAAGGCAATATTGGCAATCGAGCATTATACCGGGCTTCCGGTGATTGGAACAGTCCCCAGAAACGATGAGATGGGTCTCACAATGCGGCATCTTGGGCTGGTTCCTGTGCATGAGGATCGGCAGTCTTCTGAGTTTCAGGAACGCATATCTAATATAACGCGGATTGTTTCAGAAAATATCGATCTCAGACGGTTGGTTGAGATTGCAGAGACCGCTGAGCCAATAAATGTCCCGGAACCATCAATTTTTTCAGGTGTTTCAGTAAAGACTGCTCGTGATCAGGTCCGAATTGGTGTGGCACTTGATGAAGCATTTAATTTCTATTACCGGGACAATATCGATCTGCTTGAGTTGCACGGGGCGGAGATCGTCTATTTTAGCCCGCTACACGATGATACACTGCCTCTGGTGGACGGCGTCTACATTGGCGGAGGCTATCCCGAACTCTTTGCGGGGGAACTTGCGGCAAACGAGAGTATGCGACGCAGCATCCGGCGAGCGTCAGCAGATGGTATGCCAATATACGGCGAGTGCGGCGGGCTGATGTACCTTGCAGAGCGCATCGTGACAAAGAGCGGCATGCACGGGATGACCGGGGAGACTTTCGAGATGGCAGGCGCAATTCCGATCACTGTCGAGATGCTGGGCAAGGTCGTGAGTTACAACGTCGGCAGCTTCACGATGGATACTCCGATCGGCGGGGCGGGCGACGCCTTCCGGGGGCACGAATTCCATCACTCGACGATCACAGACATACCAGACGACGCCGTCTTCACGATCAAACTGGAGCGCGGGACCGGTATTAAGGATGGCTGGGACGGGATCATGGTTGCGAATACGCTTGCGGGCTATGCGCACTTACATGCATGTTCGTATCTGCGGTTTGCAGAGGCGTTTGTCGAGGCATGTCGGAAATCGGCGTGATGGTGGCGGGGCGCTGGCGGGGTTGTGGGGCGCTGTCTGAAAACTTAGGGGGATAATGTCGATCATGTACCGACAAATTCCCGGGCAGTGCTATATTACACATGTCAACACACGCTTATCCCCTTCACACAATCACATTTCAGCAACTTGCCGACCAGATCATCGGATATCTGCCGGTCGGTTATGATGGTCAGTGTTGGGTGATCAGAAAGCCGCGGATCGTCTGCAATTGCCTGCACGATGCTTATTCCGTGTTCGGCCACACAGGCTGCCACTGATGCAAGAATGCCCGCCTCTGTGGCATCTACCGGTGTCACTACGATCACTCCGAGCTTGAGAGCAGGCGCAACCTCGCGCAGTGACGAGATCGGGCGGATGTTTTTGAAGATCGTGCTCAGCAGGTCGTCCTGCGCGATCATGGAGGCGGTCGCATCGACTGCCCGGCGATCAACGCCGATTTCATTTGCTATCTGTGTGTGCGGGAGTTTTATGCCGCCTGAGACCACCTTGCCGTCCGGAGTGACCTGAAAACCACGTTTCAACAGCAGACGCACGACTTTCTCCTGTGCTGGATACTTCTTGAATTTGTTTAATATGATGTCCCACATGATTATTCTGTTATTCCGTTATTCGGTCTCGGCAAGTGGCATATACAGGGGGCAGCGTAAAATGAGTTCGACAAAGCCACCGGAACAAAGCAATGGCATTTTACCATATTACTCACTTTCAGGCGTCAGCGAAAATCTTGTAATAATTCCTCAGCTTTTTTTCATATATATTGTATCCGTGCTTTGACTGATAGACCCTTTGTCGCTTCATGGTGATTATCTCATCTTTCGAATCATTTCAACCGTTTTCACTGATCCAAGTCGTCACCTCAATTAGAGAATAATTTACCATCATTTTATATCCTCTTTCAAGATTCGCCACATTAAACTGCCAGATTTTATCAAAATATACAATATGTGGGAGGTTCCAGCTTACCAAAACATCCGCATCTGCAATTGTTGCCATCGCGATATGCCTGGCATCGAATGGTGATACATAACTGTTTTATGTCAATCGCGCCAATAAAGGTATGATGGGGATCACTATCTACAGGAGGCTAGTGATTTGGTTTGTGTTCGTCTCGCTGCTGTCACTCGGTTTTGCGACCATGATGGGCGTTTATTCCATCGACAAAATCGTCATGAAACAGGCGCAGGACGACGTTAGATCGGATCTTATCGTGGCGCAGGAGGTATACAACTACAAGATGGAGCAGATCCGGGATTCGGTTCGTTTCACAGCGAATATCGAACCAATCCAGACCGCGCTGGCTGATAACGATACTGACGTTCTAAAATACAAATTAAGAAGAATAATGGATGATAGGGGGCTTGACTTTCTTGCGATCACGGATGCCACGGGGAATGTGGTGGTGCGTGGGCAGAGTAGTGCTTATGGAGATTCGCAGGCAGACGACCCGCTGGTGATGCGATCGCTTGCTGGCATGACTGTGGTATCAACCGAGATCATTTCAAAACCGAAACTGCTGCTTGAGGGTGGGAACCTCGTAGAACGTGCATATACAGAGTTTGTCGATACGCAAAGCGCGAAGTCAACCTCAAGAACCAGCGAAACCGCCGGAATGGTGATCAAGGCTGCGTCACCAGTTTATTACAACGACACCTTGATGGGGGTGATCTATGGCGGATATTTGATCAATCAGAACTATGAAATCGTGGACCGGGTCAGGAGCATCGTTTACGAGGATGAAAAGTACGAGAATCAAGATATTGGAACAGCGACAATTTTCCATAGTGATTTGAGGATTTCTACCAACGTCTACGTGAGCGAGGAGAATCGCGCAATCGGAACACGCGTTTCGGAAGAAGTATATAATGCAGTGCTAATATCTGGGGAGAAATGGATCGGCAGTGCTTCTGTTGTAAATGAGCTATACATAGCAGCTTATCAACCGATATACGATATTAATAGTAATATAATTGGAATGTTGTACGTGGGAATGCTTGAAAAGCCATTTATCGATATAAAACATGAGATGTTTGTGAAATTCATCAGCACCGCCATTTTCGCAATTATGCTTTCAATCCTTGTTGCAAGCGTTTTTGCGCGCAACATATCAAAGCCAACCGCCGAACTGGCACATACCGCAAAAGCAATCGCTGGTGGAGACCTCACAAAGCGCGTGAACATCGAGCGGGCTGATGAGATCGGCGAACTTGCGGTTTCGTTCAACCGGATGGCTGATGCTCTGAAGAAGAATGCTGATGATATCAAGGGTAAAACGGCGGAACTGGAGCGCATGAATATGCAACTAACAGAACTGGATCGGATGAAATCTGAATTCATTGATATGGCATCTCATGAGCTGCGAACCCCGCTTACTACGATCAAAGGCTATCTTGATCTCGCGCTCGATGGTACGCTCGGTGAATTCACAGATGCCCAGATATCAAAGCTGGAAATTATGGCTAGAAACGCTGATCGACTCACCGGTCTAGTTGGCGATCTGTTGAACCTGTCTGAGATTCAATCAAGGCAATTACACCTCAAAAAAGAGAGATCGTCGCTCAAACAGCTGGTAGAGGATGCAATGGGGCACGCAAAGCCGCTTGCCGATTCAAAAGGGCACAATGTAGTGGTGAACGTCCCCGATGACATAATTATAACCTGTGATCGGGAAAGACTCGTCTATGCGATATATCATCTGCTCGATGATGCAGCGCGGTACACGCCGGAACCTGGAACAATCCGGGTTGAGGCGGGCGTTGAAACTGACGGCATACATATCAGAGTCAGTGATACCGGAATCGGTATCCCCGAAGATGAGCTTGGGAACATTTTTATGCCGTTTTATGAACTGAAAGACTTGATGCAGCACACAACCGGCACAATCGGCATCGGGCTATCGATAGTTAAAGGGATTATCGAGGCGCACGGCGGCGTGATCCGGGCAGAGGGCGAGGTTGGCAAGGGGACGACGTTCCATATCGTGCTGCCGGGCGAGGAGGTGGCGGAGGCGGATGTAGGGGTGGAGTGGGTGCAAGACGAGTGATGGACAACCTGCAAGAGTCCAACCTGGGATGTTCATGCCTGGCATGTTCCAATCACAGCACCAGTTCCATACCATCGTATCCAAGATTCCACTGCTTCACTGCCAGATCGTGCGGCGGGAACAGGTGGCTTAAGTGCGTCATCACCATCTCCTTCGCATGTAGTTCTGATGCCAGTTCCTCGGCTTCCAATGTGTTCATGTGCTTATCGAGATCAAAGATTGGCGGCGCAATCGCATCGCATATCAGGATGTCGGGCTCCTGCATGACTTCGATACTGCGCTTTGGGATCTGTTTATTAGTGTCGCCAGTGATAACGAGTTTTTTATCACCGTCTCGCACAATAACGCCAGTGGATTTTATAATTGGTGGATGGCAGACGAGAAACAACGTGAATTCAAGACCAATGAGTCGGAATGGCTCATAAGCCACCACATCGTTCCGCACCGGGTCCATAAAATACAAATATTCCAATATATAATCTAATGTATCTTTTAATCCGTAAACCGGCACATGATCCTGGACCCGGTAGAACTCGCCGAACCCGGCATAGTGGTCGTAATGCCCGTGTGTCCAGATTACCGCATCGATATGATCTATTCCACACCTCAGGAGCTGATACCGGAGATCCGGTCCCGTATCGACCAGGACGCGCCCTTCGCCTGACTCGACCAGAATCGAAAAGCGCGATCGCGCGCTCCTTCCTCCTGCAAGTGCATCGAGACAGGCGGGGCATGTGCATCCGATCTTTGGCGTACCAACGGTGTCACCGGTGCCGAGCAGGACGATTCTCATGTTGTAGGGTACTCCGTCATCATCAGGCGCACCCTGTCGCTGAAGTCGCCAACGGCAGAGATCAGGTCTGGTTGCGTGATCGCAGTCCGGTTTTCGGTCAATGAGCGGAGTACTGCCTCCCTGATGACCATGCGCAGATCCGAGCCTGTAAACTCTTCGGTCATCCTGGCAATCTCCTGCGTATCAAAGTCCCCCTCCACTCTCGAAAGCACAATATCAAGAATTTCTTTGCGCATTTCTGTGTTCGGCAGCGGAAAATCAACGATTTCATCAAAACGTCTCCATGCAGCACGATCTAACAGGTTCGGATGGTTTGTGGCACAGATCATCAGGACGCCGTCATCAATCAAACTGATTTCATCGATTGCTTTCAAAAGAGTGTTGACAGCGCGCTTTAGTGTGGCATGTTCATCAGACATCCGCGTTTTTGCAATAAAATCGAACTCATCAATAAACAGGATACAGGGACTTAATTTTTTAGCAAGTTCAAAGACTTTATCGACGTTTTTAGATGTTTCCCCGAGATACTGCGATGTAATCATCGAAAGCCTGACTTCTACGAGCGGAACATTCAATTTTTCGGATAACGCTCTGGCTGCCGATGTTTTGCCTGTGCCGGGCAGTCCGATGAAGAGCATCTTTCCGATCTCGCGAAGCCCAATCTCGCGGAGGTAATCCCGATGTTTGATCGCCTGCATGATCCGCTCGATCTTGTCTTCCTGATCTGGCGTGAGTACCATCTCATCCATCGGCTGCCGTACATCCTCCGGCGCAACCAGATGCACCAGCGTCAGTAGGTCAACATCATCGTCCGATGCGGCAATATCTGCAACGAGCGAGTTGAGATACTCCCGATCTCGTTCTTTTGGATGTGCATTTGCAGTCGCTTCCTCGTAACTTACACCTATGCCACTCTCTTCGTAAAATGATGCAAGTACAGGGTTCCTGCGGATTTTATCTATGGCGCCTTCCTGTTTTACAAACCAGTCCTTGGCAAGAGCGGGTATGGTGAATCGTATCTCTGCTCCGAATTCGTCGAAATCGATGAACGGCAGGGCTTTGATCTCCTGTTTGGCATTGTTGCTTCCATACAGTGACGTGACATTCTGCACACGGACACTGATCGGGCGCTTGACCGTTTTCTCCCCGCTATCCCAGTAATGTTTTCGTATCTCGACGGGAAGATCATCCTCTGTCAATGTTTTGGATTGGTTGTATATGTGTGCGGTAAGGAGCAGTTCAACGATGTTGTACAGGTTGGTTGGGTCTGGCGTGTAGTCACCTCCGAAGATATCGATACCAGCTATTTCCACAATAATTTATGCCACATCCATATTTAACCTGACCCCAAAATCGTCCAATTGGGGCGATCGGAATGGATGCGGTGTACAAAAATACAATACGGGATATAATAAGTGATTCTGAAGGGTTTATTGGTAGGGGACCCCGCATATCCGCAAGAGTGATACTGTTGGTACGTGTTTAGCTGAGGTGAAAAAACCGCGAGATTGTACGAGATTGACACAAGAAGATGATGGTATATATAATATATTAGTAATATACTTACATTTTATATCCTGCCCCCACTTTCTCGTGGAAATCGGTGTAATCTCATGGTTAGCCAAACACGTACCGAAAAAGTATATCGCCCCCCACTCGCAAACTATTCACCAAACT
>JAYEGZ010000220.1:0-17402 GCA_034659315.1 Methanobacteriota archaeon | reverse complement strand
AGGAACGTTGTCAGATCCGTGGCAACATGCGCCGCCCCTTCTGCCTGTGTGAATATCGCGGCTATATAAGGGGCGAAGATGAATGTTGTGGATGCGATAATCACCTCTACGATCAAACCGATCTTTGTTGCGTAGTTGTGGACGATCTGCACATTCTTAAAGGAGTGTTTTCCAAAAGCAGCCCCGGTCACCGTGACGACCGCTGTCGCGATACCGATCAATGGCGCTATTGCAATGGTTGCGATCCGCCATCCCACCGAATAGACTGCCACCCCGTCGGTGGTATTAACCATCACAATCAGGACGGTTATTATCAGCGTTGTAATTGCCATAGAAAGCTGTTGCACCGAAGCTGGCAGACCCACCCTACAGATGTCCCTGACAATGTTCCAATCGAACCTGAAACCACTGAATTTAAATGCTACGTACGTATCTTTCCTGAAAAACAGCCAGTTTGACATGAGGACTGATGAAACGCCGAGTGATATGAGTGTAGCCCATGCCGCGCCCTCTATGCCCATGTCAAGCGTGTATATGAAGATCGGATCAAGCACGATGTTCAGACCTGCGCCCAGCACCATCGCATACATAGCCCGCTTTGCGTCACCCTCACTGCGCAGAATGGCACTCGCTACATTCACGAAAAATATAATTATGCTCCCTGCAAAAATGATCCGGGCGTACGCCACCGCAAGCCCCGTCGTCCCGGAAGCTCCCATCAGGGCAAAGATGTCCTTTGCAAGAAGAAAAAACGGCACCGAGAAGCCGACTGCAAGCAGCACCATCATAACGATCGTATGAACCGCCACGTTGTCTGCGCCTGCTTTGTCCTTAGCCCCGATTCTGCGGGATATGGCAGCGCCGGCGCCGATCCCAAGCCCGCTTGAGAGTGACATGATGACAAAGAAGAACGGGAATACAAAACCCATCGCAGCAAGGGCGTCAGCACCAAGACCTGCGACCCAGAACGCATCGACGATGTTGTAGATCGTCTGCACCGACATCGCAACCATCATTGGAATCGCCAGTTTTATGATAGCTTTTCTGGGATCGCCGAAGAGTGTCTTGACGCCCGCGGTTCCCTTGCCCGGCGATAGTTTGTCAGATGGTTCTGCCATGGTGGTTTTCTTCATGGCATCTCGCTTATACTCTTATGGTCTCGGGCTCACTCGTTATATGGGGGTGATACCAGCGATTTTGAGCCTCGCGTTGATCAAGCGTTCGTTGCTTCAGACGCCTGGGGTGAAATATGTACTTGATATAACTAATTTTCCTTAAAAATCCCGTAAGTCCTTGTCTGGAAGTTACGCTGCCACAGGCAAGCCAAAAATAAGAAACCGGGGTGTAAATACCCCCTATCCTCGGACCACGTCTCGCAATCGGTCTCGATTAAACTCCTCATCCTCAAACGGACGTTTTCGCATCCTGTGCGGGAGTACCAGTTCGGATGCCTCGATGATATCATCGACGATCACCTGATCGCGCCCCTCATAAGCGGCATTCGTCCGTGCGGTCCTGTCAATCATGATGTCTGCCCGGTGTCCGTCCACCCGAAACTCGATGCAGATCCTCGCAATGGTGCGCAGCAGTTCGTGCGGCATCTTGACACTTGGCATCAGACGCTGTGCCTGCACGATCTTTGACCGCAGACGCTCCTGATCACCAGCATACGCTTGTTTGAACGACTCCGGGTCTCTTAAAAATTCATCCTGCCTTGTAACGATCTCCACACGCTGCTCGATATCAGGAATGCCTTCTACCTCAACCTGCAGCGCGATCCGGTCAAGCAACTGCGGGCGGAGTTCACCTTCCTCCGGGTTCATGCTGCCGACTATAATGAACTGCGCCGGATGGCTGATGCTGATACCTTCACGCTCGACGGTGTTGATGCCCATGGCAGCAGAGTCAAGCAGCGCATCCACCACATAGTCATCGAGCAGGTTGATCTCATCGACATACAGGATGCCACGGTTCGCCTCTGCGAGTATCCCCGGCTCAAACGACTGTAAACCGCTCTTTATCGCCTTTTCGATATCCAGACTCCCGACTACACGATCCTCGGTTGCGCCGACCGGCAGATCGATCACCCGCATCATGCGCCGGTCCGTTGCGATCTTGCCGCTTTCGAGCCGATCGTTGCATTCCCAGCAGAATTTGTCGGGATTTGCAGGGTCGCAATTGAATTTGCACCCCTGCACGAACTCAATCTCAGGAAGAACCTCGGTCAGTCCTCGCACAGCAGTCGATTTTGCGGTACCTTTCTGACCGCGAATCAGCACGCCGCCGATTGACGGGTTGATCGCGTTCAGGATCAGTGCGCGTTTCATTTGTTCTTGCCCGACGATCGCGGTGACCGGGTACAGTATCCTATGAGCCTTTGACTTTACCTTTGTCCGTTCACTCAGTTCTCGCTTTACATCTTCGAGGTCTTCAGGTGGTTTTTCTTTTATTACGCCCGTTATCGCGGTGGCAACTCCCCCATTACCACCATTTCCATTGCCCCCGCCGTTGCCATTGCCTCCGTTGTGCCCCTTGAGCTTCCAGATGTAATCTTTTATTTTTATAGTTGATGCCATAACTAAAACCCTCCGGCTACCTAATCAATCCAAACATTTCGACTCCGTATTGCTTGATGACGATTGTCGACACCATGGTGAGCGATAATAGAACCAGACCAAGCAGGAACATCGCAAATACTGTCTTTATGTGCGGACTGCGCCCTTTCCGGATCATAGAAAGCTCGATTAGCGTAATACTTGCTGTTATGAGAAAAACGATCGCAGATACTAAAAGGAGAATCGATGCCACGAGGACATACGTAATCTCCTCGGTGTACGCCTCCGCACACAGCAGTTCCAGGAGCCAGTCCTTGCCATTTGTCTCGTATGCAGTAGTAATGATCATCATCATATATGTGATCTCTGCAATCCCTATCAATGTAGAACATATTCCGGTTACCCCCATCGTGAACATGCCACCGATGTCCGGTATATTTAGGTTAACTTGCCACTCGTCCATTCCCTACCTCATGTAATAATTGGCAGACATCTCATATAAGATTAACGCGTTTCCGGTCATCTGGTATGAGGTACCAGAAAATACAGTACGACAATCGCAAGCAGTAACGCCGACGAAATCGCACCAATAAACGGCGGCACAATATCTGTGACAAGTGTCAGGATTGTGATGCCGAACATCAGCGCGCCAATAGATTTCATCGACACCGGCATATGCCGTGCAAGCATGTACTTCTCAGGATTTCCCGGAACCCCGAGGTTCGAATCGACCTCAATCTTGTGACCTGCCACCGGGATTAAATCGATATCAAAACTATCCGTATTTGAACCATAACCCACAGTTACTGATATGCTACCGTGCTGCCGCATCCGGATGTGCGCGACGACGTCCACAACCGCTTCAGCGCCTACAACAAAATCGTTATGTAAAAACTTGATACTGTCTTGTATTTCAGGACTTGCTGCCAGATATATCCTTGCGGGCTCCCCGTGGTTGACAATACCGATCTGAAACGCACTGTCCTGATCACTATCTACCTGCAGCTCGGCACGTGGGTTCTCAAACTCGATGGAGTTAAACCGGCGTTTGCTCAGAACAATTTGCTGCGAAAGTTCATGTTTTGCCATTTTCATACACCACGCACCACAATATCAAGCGTTAGTCCCGAAGATTTGGCGGAAGCATATTTGGAATACCGTCCTCGATTGGATAGTGCTCGCCACATTTCTTGCAGTACAGCGTGCCTGCGGTGACCTCGTCAACCGAGTCACTCACGTCGGTCACATTTAGCTCCAGATCCCCTTTGCACATCGGGCAGGCAAGTATATCCATCAGTTCCTTCTTCATTATAAGTCACCGAATTTGAATCGGTGCTGATTTTATTAAGACTTTCCATAACTCGTGTGGCATTAGGCGGGGGCCGCTTCAGGTGCGCTATGTTTTTTACGCTGAAATTTCACAACTGTGCGTGATGTGTTGAGCCTGTCCGCCTAACCAACCTTAAACCGGAGCAGCGCGGCGATCCCGCCAAGTGCATCAAGACGCGTCCCCGGCTCAAACTCGGAACTGAAGACAACGACTCTGCCTTGTGCATGTTCAACCTTCCGCATCAGCGCATCCGCATCGACACCAGACCCGTCTTTCGCATCGCGAAAGCCCCGCAGTGTCTCATCAACGATCATCAACGTCTCGACCGCGCCAAACTCGAGCGCATCCACGACCTCCGCGATCCCGTAAGCACACCGCCCATCGGTGGCAATCTCGCGCATGAGCGAGTCCATCAGCTCTGCCTCCCTGCCAATCCGCGATTCCTGCACGATCCTATCAACAGCGCCGCGCCGCAGCACCTCCAGAAATCCTGGGATGCCCGTGGACACCGTATCCTCAATCACAGCCCGTGCAGCGATCTCTGGCAAAGCCCCCCGCAGATGCTTCACAAAATCATCTTTGATGAACCCTGGTCCAGCGATGATGACTGCCTGCTGGCTATTTCCGTCCTGCGCAGGTCCCCTGCCCACGGCTTGGTCGAGCGCAGATGAGACTGATACGAAAAAATCGCTTGTAAAATCACCCTGCTGTTTTCCGGGTGGCTGGGTGATCTGAGACACCATATCTACCCCAAACTGGCGCACAAGCCCGATGCATGCCTCTCCTGATTCAATCGTCACGATTGTCACACGTGGGCGCTCGGATGCAGCTTTCGCCTCATTGATTCGTTCGAGCTGATCCGGCTTCCAGCACTTGTCGATGTCGATCACGCCCCCGGTCTCGATGTTGATAGTATGGTACTCGCCTGCATCGACTCCTTTTTTGATAATGCCGCGCACCCGAAGCCGGTTTGAGAAACGGTGAAACTCCATGCCAGCAACCTCGATGGTGAGATGCATCGATCTTTTCTCTGCCGATTCAGGGCGGAGCTTGTCGGTTGCACCTTCGACCCGCCTCTTTGTGAATGCCGATACAAGATCCCCGTCTTCGATGATGTACTTCAGATGCCACAGGTCGTCAAGCGACTCCGGCACAAGTTTAATCATGCCGCAACGGTTCTTCAGTTTCTGTTTTCCAATCTTCATCGATTGCGTCCCTGCCGTATAATATACCATGCACTTACTTAAGACTGGTGAATCGCGCCACGCCCACCACCCCCATTGCCTCAACGGCATCCACCACTCCTACTGCCCTCATACTGCCCTCATACTGCCCCCATACTGCCCTCATACTGCCCCGCTACTCCACGATCTCGCGGTTGTAAGATGATGTCAAACACCTTTATTACCGGACACGTCGAATGATTGCGTTATGGAATTTTGTCCGGATTGCGGCACCATGTTGGTGATGAAGGACGGTGCGCTGACATGCAGGCGTTGCGGGTTTGCAAGGGAAAGCAAAGGCAGCGAGTCTGTTGTATCTGTCGAACGGCGCAAAAAAAAGACGATCACGGTGCTCGAAGGCGAGGTTGACGCAGGGCTTCCGACCACGCACGCACGGTGCGAAGAATGCGGCAACACCACCGCTTACTGGTGGTTGCGGCAGCTTAGGTCAGCAGATGAGAGCGAAACTAGATTCTTCAGATGTACGAAATGCGGGAGAACCTGGCGAGAATACGATTGATCAGGAGCGACGCCTTGGGAGTATACGCGGGTTTTCCAACCGAGAGAGGGCGAGATAACTTTATATCCCGTAGCCAGAGATACCAACACCAGATGACCAGAATCGTCAATTCATCAGGAAAAAAGAAGACCGCTGTTGCTCGCGCAAGCATCAGAGAAGGTAACGGGCGGGTGCGCATCAACAAAAAACCACTTGAGCTATGTATGCCCGAACTTGCCCGCCTCAAGATGATGGAACCACTCATACTTGCAGGCGACGGTGTTGTCAGTAGTATTGACATCGATGTCGATATGCATGGCGGCGGGATTATAGGGCAGGCAGGCGCTGCGAGGACCGCAATTGCTGGCGGATTGTTAGCGTGGACGAATGATCCGGCACTCAAACAGACATTTGTGGACTATGACCACAACCTGCTGGTCAGCGACTCGAGGCACAAGGAAACAAAGAAGTTCGGCGGTCGTGGAGCCAGAGCACGAAGACAAAAGTCGTACCGGTGATAAAGTTATGATCCCGGTTCGATGTTTTACATGTGGAAAAGTCATATCTGCTGCGTGGATGGATTTTAAGGAGCGTGTACAGCTGGAAGATCCTGCAAAAGTTCTGGACGATCTCGGTATCGAACGGTACTGCTGCCGGAGGATGATTCTTGCCCATGTCGAACTGGTGGATGATCTTTCGCCATATTACTGATCTGTACTTAATTATGGGACCGTGAGGTAGCCTGGACCATCCTCCAGCGTTCGGGACGCTGGCACCTGCGTTCAAATCGCAGCGGTCCCATATCCAAGTTACACGGGGGGGCTTCTGGTGTGCTGGGGTGGTATTATTGCCCTGCGTGCTTTTGGTTACGTACTCCAAGATATCCACCGGTGCGTTTACCCCATCCGCGTTAATCGAGTGCCTAAAAACTTTTGTCAGCCGTGGATTAACACCGATTACGGTTTTTTTGGTGTGTGTTTAGTTGAGGTGGCAAAACCACGAGATTGACACAAGAAGATGGTAGCTTTTCCCGTGGAAATCAGTGTAATCTTGTGGTTAACTAAACACATACCAGTAACTACCATAGATTGGTACACTACCAACTCTTAATTGAACACATATACATGCAAATCAGCGGAGGGTTCACCCGAGTTTCGCAGCATCGCCGCGCACCAGTTTTCGAAACCCGCTGTGAGCACCGATTACCTCCTTGATCTTCCCTGCATCCGCACCTGCGAGACAGTCCACCCGCGGGTCACCTTGGTATTTCCGCTCAAGCGTCCTTGCCAGTTTTACCGCATCATCCCCGCGTGCGTGCGCCTCTGCAAACTCCCGCACAAGTCCGATGTTGGTTCCGGCAAGCGCGATGTTTGCGTGAGGGACTGCGTACTCGTTACCGTTGAAGACAATTGCAACCCCCCTCGCATCCCTGACACGCCCGAGCATCGCAGAGTCCGTAATCGAGTCTCCGACCGCGACCAGTTCGCCTGGCGACAGATCATGGCTGGCAGCGATTCTCTCAAGCGCATCCACCTTGCGTGCGCCTCCGACCACCCGCACCTCTGAGAAAAGATCGCCAAATCCTGTTTCCTTCAGTTCCTCGAAGTAAAAATCGTTTAGCCGCTTAAACATCGTTTCGTCATCATCGCCAGCGATATCAAGAATGTCCTCTTCGATTCTCCTGATACACGCGATATCATCCTCGGCGAGCCGCTTTCGTAATCCCTCAAGATCAAGTCTCGTGCATGAGATGTGGTCCGGATCCACGCCAAGCGCTGCACCAACCTGGTGGGCATGTTGCTCGTAGCTCGTTGAGATGATGTGTACGTCCCAGCCATCGGTTTTCAACCTCGCGATCAGGTCCCCTGCGCCGAAAACGATCCTTGCGCGTGACGAGACCTCTGTGATGTCTGCCTCCTTGATCCCGTGCGTGAGCAGGAACGGAACGATGAGCGCAAGCGTATCTCCGGGTTCGTAGTTTTCACGACCCGAGAGCGCCAAAAAGTCATCGTAGCGGCTCAGCGTCTCGAATATTACATCCCCATTCTCGATTAAGGATGTTACTTCGTAGGCATTGTCTTGCGGAGACAGCGGACCTTCCAGATCAAAGCAGATGACGTTCATGCAAGCGGATATGGCTCTCGAATATTATCAAGGTCTCGCATCAATGTCCGCCACCCAGGATAAAGACCAGCACCACGACGAGAACGCCTAACACAACCATCTTTACAACGGATAATGCGATGTTCTGCTTTGAGAGTCTTCCTGAATATATTCCAAGCACAACCAGCGCGGAAAAGCTTGCTGCAATCGATGCCACAATTGAATTTGACTCAGCGAGGACGAACGGGGTGATTGGCACCAGAGAGCCTACGAAACTTGCGCCGCCATGCGTAACCGAATCTATATAGATCTTTCGCCGGGTCACTCTCTCGATCTTTGTGCCGGTCAGCTTGCGGAGGAGTGGTCGCTCCTTCTCAGCCAGCTTTGCGTACTCGACCGTGCTCTCTGCAAGATACGAGCCTATGCCGTTTGTCACGGCAAGCGCAACTGCAACACCCAGACCGACCTGCACAACCCCTTCGTTTGTAGCGCCCGCGGTCGATGCCCCGATTACGCCCCCAAGCACCGCGAGAATGCCGTCGATGCTACCCAGTATGATGTACCGCCCTTGTTCCGACTCGGTCATTTTGTTTCAGTTTCAGTTTTTGCTTCGTGCAATTTGATCAATGCGAATACGCAGTAGTTGATAATGTCCCGGTATTCGGACTCGATACCTTCGGAAACTTTCGGAGGTCCATCCGATTCTTCCAGACTGCGTATCCGGCACACCTTGACAAGTATCTGATCGGTTATCGAGGGGATGCGCATCTTTCTCCATGAATCGCCGTAATCCGCATTCTTTGCGACCATCAGTTTCCGGAGTTCCCCGAGAATTTCGTCGTATTCCTTGATTGTGTCTCTTTTATGTGACATGTCAGCACCTGTACTTTGATTTACGCGGATATAAGTGTCTTTCGAACATCTCACAAAAGAACATCGCGATGTTGCACGCCCGAAACTCAAATTAACCCCGCGCCCACAACAATTACCCCACACATGACCCCAATCGAATCCGAAGCCAAACACATCCAGCCCACATACACCCGCCAGCCCATCCACATAACCAGCGGTAGCGGCTGTCGGGTCCGGGACGCGGAAGGAACCGAATACATCGACTGCCTCGCAGGAATCGCTGTAAACGTCTGCGGACACTGCCACCCAAAAGTCGTTGAAGCAATCCAGAAGCAAGCAGAGACCCTGATTCACACATCGAACCTCTACTACAACGAGCCGCAGATCAGACTCGCAGAGGAACTCGTGAAGCTGACCGGGCTTGACCGCATCTTCTTCTGCAACTCTGGCACTGAAGCTGCGGAGGCTGCGATGAAGCTTGCCCGCCGTGTCACAGGAAAGACCGATTTCATCGCAGCAGAGAACTCGTTTCACGGAAGGACGCTCGGAGCACTCAGCCTCACGCACACCGAGAAGTATCGAAAGCCCTTTGAGCCGCTCATCCCCGGCGTCACATTCGTGAAGTATAACGACGCATCAGCGATAGAGGGGGCGATCACCCAGGGTACCGCCGCGGTAGTCCTCGAAGCGGTTCAAGGCGAGGGTGGAATCAAGATCGCATCAACAGAGTACCTGAAGGAAGTACGAGAGATCTGCGACAAAAGGGACGTTCTACTGATTCTTGACGAGGTCCAGACCGGGTTTGGGCGAACCGGAGCCTGGTTTGCTTATGAGCACTACGGGATTAAGCCAGACATCATGACAATGGCAAAAGCCCTTGGCAGCGGATTTCCAATCGGCGCGATGGCGGCACGCGAGGATCTTAAGTTTGAGCGCGGCGATCACGGCGCAACCTTTGCAGGAAGTCCACTTGCATGTGCGGCATCGCTTGCAACAATCGATGTGATCCGGAGCGAGGGGCTCGTCAAGCACTCGAAGGTGCTTGGTGCACACCTCCTGGAGAGGCTCCAGTCGATTGAGTCGCTTGCCGGAAACCGGGTGCAGGAGGTGCGCGGCATTGGGCTTATGGTCGGAATGGACTTTGAGTCGGGGTGCGGCAAGCTTGTTGACATGGCAAGAGAACGCGGCGTTCTCCTGAACTGCACCGCTGACACTGTGCTAAGGTTCCTGCCGCCGCTTACGATCACGGAAGCGGAGATCGAGCAGGTTATCTCTGTGGTTGAGTCACTTGGCGGCAGGTAAGTGGTTCGGGCAGGTTATCGGTCGCGGGTCACCAAAACGACGGTACCGCTATCAAACGCCCGCCCCTGATGGGGTGACATGTCCTGTCCACGGCGCCCCCCCATGATGCTCACACTTATATCTCGCTGAAACATATATCGCCACATGTCAGCAGCAACCGATAATGTGGCTGTAACTGTTGGTGTTCCTGAAACCATGAGCAGCCGGATGGGAAAAATCGAAAAAGAACTGTTCTTGAGGATTTTGAAAGTGACTGAGGCGGGAGCGGTCGCTGCTGCGCGCTGGATTGGTTATGGTGACCGACATGCCGCGGATGATGCCGCGGTCGAGGCGATGCGAAGAGTGTTTGCGCAATTCGATATCGACGGTGAGATCGTTATAGGTGAGGGTGAGCGCGACGAGGCGCCGATGCTCTACATTGGAGAGAAGGTTGGAACCGGGAAGGGACCTAAAGTCAGCATTGCGGTCGATCCGCTCGAGGGCACGAATCTTGCGGCAGAGAACAAGTTCGGGGCGGCGGCGGTGATGGCGGTCGCAGAACCTGGCGGGCTTATGCGCGCACCGGACATCTATCTCGACAAACTGATCGTTGGTCCCGAGGTGGTGCGGCACGAGCAGAAGACCGGACAGCGCATCGATCTCGACGCTCCACCCGAATACAACTTAAACATCGTGGCAGAGGCTCTGCATCGTAAGATTGAGGATATCATCGTGGTGATACTTGAGCGGTCCAGGCACAATGAGTTGATAAAAGAAGTGCGGGATGCCGGCGCAAAGGTGCGGCTCGTCACTGATGGCGACCTGCTGCCAGGGGTTGCGGCAGGAATCCGCGGCACCAATGTCCATGTCGGTATGGGCATCGGAGCAGCCCCGGAAGGTGTCCTGACTGCAGCGGCGCTGCGAACCACCGGAGGAAAAATTCTCAGCAGGTTCGTCCTTCCGGCAAAGGCAAATCGAAAGAGCGAGGCTGAGATACAGAGTGAGTATGCTCGGTTCATGCCAAGATTGCTTGAGATGGGGATTACCGATATCGATAAACTGCTTTACACAGATGATCTTGCGCCTGGAAATGATGTGATATTCTCAGCAACGGGCGTGACACAGAGCGACCTCTTTGAAGGCGTGAACTTCTTTGAAAACGATGGTGCACGGGTGCGATCGGTTGTCATGGGCTCTGGATCAGGGACGGTTCGTTTTATTGACACTATCTATGTACTTGACAAGGTGCTAACGCCAGTCCGGTTGCGGTGACCTTATGAATCTGCAATCGCAAGACTTAAATCCGTAATCAGGACCTATAATGGGGGGTGTGATATGAGTGGACTGATACTGAATGCAACAATCTGCGCCGCGATAATGCTGTCTGCATTCGCGTTCGCATTGACGTTATACCGAAACAAACCGAAGTGTAAAGACCAGAGCACGCCCTCTATGGTAGCGCTGATCGATTTCTGGATGTTGATCGCACTTTCTTTCATGTTCGTCTGTGTGCGGGTGATTGCAGCGTTTTACGGGTATGTTGAAGTCGATAGAGTGTGTTATTACATTGCGGCAGTTCCTTTCGCATTTCTTCCGGTACCAATTGTATTTTTTATCGTTTATGTTACCACAGGTGATAGAACGTCAAGTTGGGCGATGTCTCTGCTGTTTTCCATATTCGGCATTGCATATCTTGCGTTTCTTTACACATCCGGAGTCGTCGGTCCAGAGGTCACCTACTGGGCAACCATCTTCTCGATCGACAGCGATATCGCGATTACCGTGTATCTGGCAGGGCTTTTTATCGTGCCGACTGCGATGATCCTTGCACTACTCGGAGTCACCTTGATCCGAGAGATCTCGAGACGCCGCAGGTACCATATTGCGCTGGTGCTGGTTGCGATATCCATAGTCTTTGACTTCATTCTCGTGGATATGGTGGCGGTTCAGGATGTGATGCAGGTGGCAGCCCGCCTCTTCGTCCTGATCGGGGTGGTGCTTGCATTCCTTGCATATTATCCGCCCGACATACTGCAGGACCGTCTTAGCATCCGGAAAATCCGGGACGTAGAGCCTGATGCGGAGGGAATCGATGAGTGAGATCGATATTTCCCTTGAAGGCGAGGTTGCCATGTATTTTCAATCGCTTGGCATCAACAACGGTCCAGGTGACATTCAGTACCGCCTGATCATCCGCGTTCTTGCAGAAAACGAGGGACACGTCACCATGTTTGCAGATATCCGGGCGTACACGGACCAGATCGCGGATCGTGGCAGTGTTGGAAGTAAACTCAAAGTCGTCTTCCTGATGTCAGGACTGGTAGAGAAAGTGCACCGCGGCGGATATGTGATCACAGACAAGGGGCTTGCAGCCGCACGGTTCATCGAAAAGTCCACCAAATTCTACAGGAAGGTGATGCAGATCGATGGCATCGTCGAGCGGATGCCCTGAAACCATGAAACCATAAAATCATGAAAATTGGAATCGTAGTCACCGATCATGGTGATTGGACTGCCCTGGCTCTTGTTAGGGCAATAAAAGAGATCGATGCGACCCCGGTCATTCTCAGGTTAGATGAGATCACGGCACACATCGGTTCACCGGATTTCCCTGGGACATGCGACATAGACGCAATCATCGTGCGGGATATTGGTGCAGGTGCATTTGAGCAGGTCTCTTTCAAGTTTGATCTGCTAAAGATCCTTGCCAGTGACATACCGATCATCAACACGCCCGAAGCCATCAGGAACGCTGCGAACAAGTATTATTCACTCCATCTTCTCCAAAAATCAGGTCTTCCAGTCCCGAAAACAACCGTTACATGTGATACGGATGTTGCGATGGGGATACTCGATGAGTGGGGGGAGATCGTGATCAAACCGATCTTTGGGTATAAAGGCATCGGAATTGCGCGTTTTCAGAGCGGTCCCGAACTATACATCCGGAATCGCGATTCTATTGATAAAATACTCGCTGAAAGGGGTGTGTTGTATATTCAGGAATTTATACCGATGAACCGGGATATGCGGGCGTTTGTCGTCGGAAAAACGGTTGCAGGCTCGATCTACAGATATGCCGAAACCGGGTGGATCACTAATCTGAGCCAGAGCGGGCGACCTCTACCATGCATGCTTAACCCGCCCCAGGAAGAAGCGAGCGTTTTGGCGGCTGAAGCTGTCGGCGCCACTTTTGCAGGCGTGGACCTCGCCGAGACCAAGGATGGTTTTGTGATTCTCGAGGTTAATGGCACGCCGTCGGGGAAGGGAATATTCGATGCGTGCGGAGTCGATGTTACCAAAAATATCGTTGAATTGTGCAGTACGATTACAATGCGTTAAACACGGATAAAGGGTATATCGATGGTAACCAAATGACACGATCCGACCAATACATGCTGATAGATGATCTGGTGCTTCACCATATCATTACGTATGCCTGCATTCATGAGAGTGATGTAATTCTGGAGATCGGCGCAGGAACCGGCATTCTCACAGAAAAACTCGCCGAACACGCAGGCATGGTAATTGCGATCGAATCTGACGCACCCATGGCAAGATCGCTCACTCAGCGGTTCAAAGACACAGGCGCAGGGGTGGTGGAAGTGGTGCATGGTGACGCGCTGAAAGTAGAGTTCTCACAGTTCACATGGTTCAATAAAGTTGTTTCGAACCTGCCTTATTCGATATCTTCAAAGATCACGTTCAAATTGCTGGAACATCCGTTCGAAGAGGCGATTCTGATGTATCAGTACGAATTTGCGAGACGACTGGCTGCATCACACGGGTCAAAGGATTACGGAAAGCTTTCGATCTGTGTTCAGTATCTTGCTGATGTTGAGCTTCTTGAAATCGTGCCGCCCACGGCGTTCTCCCCGCAACCTGGTGTTAGGTCTGCAATCGTGCGCATGACCCCGCGTGCGCCTGAATACGAGGTGGCTGACCGCAACTTCTTCTCAAAATTCTTAACAGCAGTCTTCTCGCAGCGCAGAAAGAAGCTGAAGAACTCGATTGCAGCGTTTACCAGTATCAAGGATGTGGGGCTGCCTGATGACCTACTGAACATGCGACCTGAAGAACTTCCAGCTGCCAGACTGGCTGAAATATCAGACGTTTTATATCATCACAGAATGGATTAACCTTATTGCCGTAAACGCAAGAGATACGACTGAATGACTGCGATGCACCTGAACATCAAGCATGAATACAAAAGGCAGACGATTCATGTCTTAATCGGGATGATCGTACTAATATTCCCGTTTGTTCCCCTACAGTACCTCGTGCTGCTGTTGCTCGGGCTTTTCTTCTCTGTTCTGATGCTGCCAGTGTCAAGCAAGCTTTTTGGAGTCATCACGTCGTCAGATAAGGCTGCCCGGAGAAGCCCCACAGGCGCGATCTGCCTCAGCGGAAGCATGTTGATCCTGGTTTTGGTCGCATGGGTCCTCACTTTCACGGATTATGAGTTTCCGATCTTCCTGATAGGGGGCGCGATCGCAATCACCACATTTGGCGACGGCATGGCAACCATCCTCCGCGTGACCGAGCAGGCAAGGTACGATATACTCAACAACATCGAGTACCCAAGGCGGCAGTATCAAGGAGAGCAGACCAAACCAGAGTCTGTCAAAGCTAGCCTGACGATTCTTTCGGTCGGGGCAATCTTTTCGTTTCTGATCGGGGCATGGATCGTGTACTGGACCGGATACGCAGTGTCATTCCAGTTGTTATTCTTTATCTCAGTCATTGGGGGCACGTCCGGCGCGCTTTTCGAATGTATCTCGACACGGATCCATGACAACATCACGGTTCCGATCAGCTCTGCCATGGTGATGTGGCTGCTCTTCGTCCTTGGATACTCGGTCCCACCCGTGTATCTGGTGTTTGCGCTCGCCTTTGCGCTGCTCCTCGGGTACCTGGCTTACGTTGCAAAAATCGCAGACATTTCAGGGCTGCTCAGTGCAACACTGGTCGGTGTCCTGATCATCGCATTCACTAATGTCTGGTGGTTCCTGCTTCTCCTGACCTTTTATATACTTGGGGGCGGGTTCACAAAGTATAAATACGAGTATAAGAAGTCGCTCGGGATTGCGCAGGGAAAGGGTGGCGCAAGAGGCTATCGAAATGTTTTTAGCAACAGCATCTTCGCAATCGCCGCAAGCATCTGCTACACCATATTCCCACAGGAGTCGTATCTGTTCCTGTATATCTATCTCGGCTCAGTGGCAACCGCAACCGGCGATACGCTTGCAAGCGAGGTCGGCACAACATACAAGGGCAGACCCCGCATGATCACTACGCTAAAGAAAGTCGAGCCGGGCACCGACGGGGGTGTATCTGCGCTTGGCGAGATCGCCTCCCTGTTAGGCTCACTGGTGATCGCAATCTTCGCGGTTCTCTTTGGCGTGATTGCGGTTGACCCGATCCATCTGTGCCTGATTGGCATGGTGATCGTTGTCATCAGCGGGTTTGTGGGCACCAACATCGACAGCCTGCTCGGCGCAACCCTGCAGCAGCGAGGCACACTCTCCAACAACGGCGTGAATGTGGTATCAACGCTCATAGGAGGTCTCGTGGCTGGTGCGATGTGGATGGTTGTGGTGTGAGTTATAACTCAGCACCGGCATAAACTGCGCTTTTTATCTGGCTGATTTGACCACGAATTCGCAGCAACCCTCGCTCACATCCGCTTAACATACCGCCTGACCAGATGCAACATGTTGCCACTCTCAGGAATCACTGCCTCGATCTGCTCGGTCATGCTCAGGATAACCTGTGCATCCAGCAGGTCCCGCATGGCATGTAGGTACGGGGCGCCCGGTTTTCCATGCACCGTATGGAACCCCGCGATCTCATCACGTGACGCCGGTTCGACCGGATCATCGATGCGTGGCGGCTTATCGATTGTATATCTGCCTGCCCGGTCCCCGCGGTCAGGCAGCCTGCCAAGTCCGCGAATGATTGCGTAACTGTTCTTATAATCGTCGATGTACGGCTGGTATTTGACCTTCTCGTCAGGCGCCAAAAACCCGAGCATCTCTTCGCGCACCGAATGCGTAAGTCCGGTGATAACACCGATGATCGCACTCTCTTTTACCGGCATGGAGACGAACAGACCAATAAAGCCGCTGTCCTCGTCGGTGAGTTTTACGGTGTACCGGTCAGCGGATGACACTTCAATGATATCGCCCAGTCGCATTATGGTTTTAATGGTTCCGTATACGTACTTAAATTTGCGGCGGTGTTGCCATATCCGGTAGCGCCGCAGCCAGGGGGCACGGTTGTGCTCATGTTTAAATGTGATCGACAGCGATTACAGCATGATGAAGTTCGATCCTGATGCAATCAGAAAGTCGGCAGCGCAGGACTTTGAGAAGACCTGGGACATGGGCAAGGAACTAATCCCGACTCCTGCGATCAACGATAGCTACCCGCGACTTAAACTCGGTTATGGGAAGACGCACCCGATCTTTGAGACATCGCACCTTCTGCGGGAGGCGTATCTCAGAATGGGGTTTACGGAGACTATGAACCCGCTCATAGTTGAGGATCGGGAGGTTTACCGCCAGTTCGGATCCGAAGCTCTTGCTGTTCTGGACCGGTGTTTCTATCTGGCAGGCTTGCCGCGCCCTGATGTCGGGCTTTCTGACGAGCGGATCGCAAAAGTTTCGGGCATCCTTGGACGGGACCTCAGTGATGGCGATGTCGGGGTTGTAAAAGAGGTGCTCCACTCGTACAAGAAAGGGACAATCGAGGGCGATGACTTAATTCCAGTGCTTGCCGGAAGGCTTGATGCGGCGGATTCGAAGGTCGCTGTAGTAATTGACGAGGTGTTTCCTGAGTTTCGTGAACTGATCCCGGAACCAACGAAAAAGACGCTTCGCAGCCACATGACCTCTGGCTGGTTCATCACGCTCTCAGCGCTCAAGGAATTGCGCGAACCTCCGGTAAACCTCTTCTCGATAGATCGCTGCTTCAGAAGGGAGCAGTCAGAAGACGCATCGAGGCTGATGACGTACCATTCAGCATCGTGCGTTATGATGGGCGAAGATGTCACGGTCGATTACGGAAAAGCAGTCTCCCAGGCTCTGTTGTCCCAGTTTGGATTCGAGGAGTTTCGGTTCCAGCCGGATGAGAAGCGGAGCAAGTACTACGTCCCTGACACCCAGATCGAGGTCTATGCATACCATCCTGCCTTGCATGACTCTGACACGAAGTATGCGGACGGCTGGATCGAGATCGCAACCTTTGGCATGTACTCGCCAATCGCTCTTGCCGCGTACGAGATCCCATATCCCGTGATGAACCTTGGTCTCGGCGTGGAGCGGCTTGCGATGATCCTCCACGGTGCAGGCGATGTCAGGTCACTATCGTACCCGCAGTTTGATACTCTCACGATGACCGATCCAAAACTCGCAAGCGCTGTCGGTGTCGGGCGGTCGCCAGCGACTCACGCAGGACTGATGGTCGGACGTGCGATTGTGCGCGTATGCGAGGAGCACGGGAGCGATCCAAGCCCCTGCGAGTATCTGGCGTGGGAAGGCAAGCTCTTCGAGCACCAGATC
>JAYEGZ010000219.1:3856-7501 GCA_034659315.1 Methanobacteriota archaeon | reverse complement strand
TATCCCTAATAGGTTTATGGTTGTGCTGCTCATTTGAGTCGCCTCCTGCATCATGAATGCTGATAGCATGTGTGGAATGATCCGATGACTACTAATGTTTTTGCGTGTGGGTGCTTCAAAACTTTAACCGGCATGAAATCCCCAAACTTTAAAAGAAGCGACGACTATTCTTTATATAGGTGAGGAAAATGCCCATCTATACCAGATGCATACAACCACAGAGTATTGACCCGATATTGTTCACCAATCGGGAAGACGAATACCACCATATCAAAGAGATTTTGAGGAGCATCATACGCGCAAGAGGAGAGGCTGAAAGACGGCTGCTGATTCATGGCGACCGTGGAACTGGTAAGTCAATACTTCTCAGAAAGGTCTTATCTGATTTGAAACAGGAGATTGATTTCATTCCCGTTATCGTAGATGGTAAGACCAGCAGGAACGCAGAGGAATTGCTGCGAGACATCTGTGAAAACCTTGCTTCGGAATTGCGGGACGAATATGAGGGGGATGAAAAAGTTATCCGCGAAATAAGCTATCTCGATGAGATATCTCGTGTGAGTACAGTAACCAAAGGCTGGGCAAGGAGCAGAGCCGAGGAAATTGAGGCTACGGAGGGAGCGGAAATCGGTATACACGGCTTCTTCAAATTAAAGATGGGAATTGGAGGTAAAGAGACCGGGACGGAAGAGTTGACAAGGAATGTTGAGATAGAGATCGATTCCAGATTTTTAAGGCAGCTCTTAAGTCAGGTTATCGAAACAGTATCTGCTGATCGGGATAAGGAGGTTGTCATTGCAATAGACGGTCTCGACCAGATCCACGATAAGGCTCAGATTGCCGAGTTTGTTCATGAGATATTCAAATACAGAAAATCGTTGATAATCGCTGTACTCAGAAGCGAAGCCATAACTCCCGAATTTCACCGCAGTTTCCGCGATACCATAGTGGTCAAAGATTTGTCAGGAGACGCACTCCGGGCAATTTTAGACAGACGAATAGAGAACTGTCCTGAGAAGGAGATTCTGGATCAAAGATTAACACCCCTCGCTGACAAATTAAGGACAATAACCGCCAATCCTTTTTCATTCCTCACATGGGTACACTTCCTCTGCACCAACACTGAGTTGAATCCGGAAACTATGCTGGATGACCTTAAAGGGTTTGTATCAAATTTTTATGGCTTTGATCCTGAGAAGGCATCCGTTATCAGTAAGTTCTTCATGAACAAGGGTAATCCATTCTTAACCAGAGAAAAGATCGTCGATCCAAAAAATATCTCAGACGAAGATTATGAAACGATGATCGAAAATGGCATCCTCGTTCCTGATAACCTCTATAATGAGCGGAAGAAGTACCGCCTTTCACCAGACCTCGCCTTTTTCAAACTGGATATGTGAGAAGAGGCTCTGACAATGAAAGTATTCCAAGTTCCGGTGTTGAGGAATCTTCAGATAAACCCTGCTTACTTAGAGAAGCCTCAAACGCTGCCTTTCGATATGCCAGCGGATAAGAAGGAGAAGGTACTGAGCCTCCTGCTCTGGGGTTTGAACGCTCACCATCCAGACTTCTTGGCTCTGGATTATGAGGCGATCCGGAGTGTGTCCGGGGAGAGACACGTAGATCGAATACAAGGGATAAAAGTAGATAAAAGGACTCTTCTCTCTGTTTCAGTCAGAAGTGAGAAGGAGTTAAGAGCTGTGTTGGAATCTGAAAGGCGGATTCCATCACTGATGATGGTGATCGATATTCTGGATCCGGAGGTACCGGTGTCGCGAAGATGGCTCTTCCAATTGAAAAATGTGGTGGCAGACGCTATCAGGAAGACCATTTATGAAGATAGGCGGATAGATGAGAAACTTCTGGATGGACCTACCTTTGATTTCTGTCTTAAGAATTTTGAAGACCCGATAGACGTGATCGATTTCCTGAATCTGGCGATTTCGATTAGATCGGAGAATGCAGAAACAGGAGAGGCTATCGATGAAGCGTTTATTACGATGGTTGGTGATAGGATTTCGCCATTGAAGCCCAATTGGGTCAAAGTCCTCTTCTCGCTCATTGTCACGGATGGCGTCTCTGGTATTCAAAAACTGACCAATCTTTCCGAAGAAGAGATCGGCAAAGCGATCGATGAATTGCAGATGCGAGGGCTGGTTCACAATCGTAGTGAGACGCCCACTTTACCGCTTTATCTGAAGAATCTCAAGAAACCGGGTTTGCTTATTGGCGTAATAGATCGGATGAATGGCAAAATGGAGGGGGAAGGATTTGGCGAGATAGAGGAATTTTATTTCAGGATAGCAAAGGAGATCAATCCAAAGGAGGGGATGGTTGAGCAATCCCTAACAAGAGCTGAGGCTGTAATAGCGATCAGTTATCCCGCTCTGGAAACCAATGATCCGGATAAGTCGATCCTGTCGCTTGAGGCGCCATTTATGGATGAGGTATCAAAGGAGATCGAAAACCCGGACCGGATGATTGCGATAGTAAACGAAGTGTTGCTCAAGACCATAGACGAACGAATTCGCGGTATTGCCCTCTCTGTGCGGGCACTGGCATATATTAAGAAAGGGCATTTGGAAGAATCGAGAAGAGACATTGATGAGGGTTCTAAGATCAATCACGACGTTTTAAAGATTTCTGTACCGTTTTATCTCAGTTATGGCGATCTCTACCGGGAACGGGCGAATTACAAAGAAGCAATGGAATGCTACAACCACGCTCTAAAATTGGCAGAAAAATCTATGGATGAATTGCGAACTTCCCGTGCACTGGTAGGCATCGCAGAGGTTCGTTTGGTGCAGGCTGATCATAAGGGATCTGAGAAGTTGGTTAGAGATGGGTTGAAGATTGCTGAAGAGTTGGGAGAGGCCGGCAAGGGTGTTGTTGCGCAGGCTCTTGATCTGTTGGGTAATATCCAGTACGATCTTGGAAATGCCAGATCGGCAATGGAATATCACGAGCAGGCTCTCTCGATCAACAGGGATGTGTACGGCGATAGGCATCCTGCGGTTGCAAGAGACCTCAACAACATCGGCTCGGCATGGCAAGACCTTGGCGAGCATAAGAAGGCGATTGAGTACTACGAGCAGGCTCTCTCGATCAACAGGGATGTGTACGGCGAGAGGCATCCGGATGTTGCAACAATGCTCAACAATATAGGCATGGCATGGCATGCGCTTGGAGAGCCAGAAAAAGCGATCAGGTATTATGAGCAGGCTCTCTCGATCAACAGGGATGTGTACGGCGATAGGCATCCTGATGTGGCAACAAGACTCAACAACATCGGCTCGGCATGGTATGCGCTCGGTGATCGCAAGCGTGCGAAAACATGTTTTCAGCAGGCGTACAGCATACTTATAGAGTTCTATGGCGATGAGCATCCTCATACCATAACTACAAAAAAGTGGCTGGAGCAGTTGAAGGAATGAAAAATACCTCGTCGGACAATTGCCAGAATGTCTCGGGTATTATCGCGCCCCTCGCACCTAAAATCTCCTGGTATCAGCCTCAATATCAACGATAGCGGGTTTCTTCACACGAATCGCGTTTTCCAGAGCATCCGTAAGCCCACCCGGCTCTTGTACCCTGAATCCGGCGCCCCCGCAGGAGATCGCATACTCTGAGACTCTGAGAAATCCG
>JAYEGZ010000219.1:0-3756 GCA_034659315.1 Methanobacteriota archaeon | reverse complement strand
ATCAACGATAGCGGGTTTCTTCACACGAATCGCGTTTTCCAGAGCATCCGTAAGCCCACCCGGCTCTTGTACCCTGAATCCGGCGCCCCCGCAGGAGATCGCATACTCTGAGACTCTGAGAAATCCGGATTGTTAAGTTCGGTAGCAACATCCCCTCCTGCTTACGTATCGCATCCACCAAACCAGGGCAGGCACGTGCCTGAAAGTCCAAAGATGTATTCCAAGCCCAGGAAGCCCGCGCAACTACCACATCAGAGACTGTTCTATCAGGCATGACTTTTAACTGATGTCCTGCGTTATCAAAGCTTTTGTGAAATTCACATGCGTCTTTTTAAAGCCCACCCGCTCATAAAACCGCTGCGCATCAACCCATCTTTTTCTCGTCGTAACTTCAATGGAGACGCATCCTCGCTTCTCTGCCTCCTGTTCAAGTCTTGATATGAGTTCTGCGCCGATACCTTTGCTGCGAACTGTTTCATGCACGACCAACTCCTGAATCTCCCCGGCAAGTCCGGCATGATGGAGCACTAACTCGATATGGAGACTTCCGAAACCAACAATAACCTCATCGCTCTCTGCGACATAATATAGCACGCTTTTAGAGTGAAGATTCCTGATGAAGACCTCGTGAAACGCCCCCCAGTCGAGCGGAAATCCCATAAGTGATGTGGTCAGGTCATAAACCGATCCTTCATCAGATTGTATCACCGGTCGAATCAGGGTCATGCTACATTACTCCAATGACTGCCGTGTGGATAATACTTTCCTATGGGGTGTCACTCTCGGAGAGCGTTCGCCCCGCCGTCGTAGAACGCAACCGTTCTGTCAGCTGCCAGGAATCAAGCGCAACGGCGGCTAACGTCACGTATTCTGCGATGTGCCCGGCATCCGGATATACGGGGGGGAGGTCTTTTCGCCGCATCCGGGTTTGGTGTTAGGTGAACGGATGGTTGGGTTGGGGGAGTCAGATACATGATATGTAGTGCCAGAGGTATCAGGTCTCCGCGGACTCGTTTTCAGAGAATCCCCAAAGCGTCCGCCAGATTAAAGATCGTTCGCGTCTGCTGGTGAAACGACCGCCATCAGTTGCGACATCACGCCATGGACGCACCCGGACCGGATATAGCATATAGTATGTGGTGACGGCGAGTTTAGTGGGATGTGGATCGCCGGGGTTGCGGGTAGTTTTTGCAACTGCAGAACATTCATCTTCCGTAAAATTGATATGGGAGTATCGAGGATGTGGGATTGTATGAATGGAGATATCGCAGTTGGCAGCACAGTCCGATACGCTGGCACCGGTTCGGTCGGTGAGGTGAATAGACTGGAGGAGAGAGATCACGAACTGTGGGTGCATCTTGACAGCACCGGTCTCTGGTATGCTACGGCAGCACTTGAAGTACTCGGAGGGGAGTTTTGCGTGAAGGGATGGGGCAGAAAACTCTCTCCCGAAAAGAAGGAATGGGGCCGGAAACTCTCACTTGAAGAACTGAAGAAGGTGGAGGAACGCAAGATGGAGGATATACATCGTGTTCAGGAGATCACATCCTCAATATCGGCCGGGGTTTTTGGATAGACGTTCATAAAACCACTATTTAGGTGCCAGTACACCACGGAGGATTCATCAAATCCTCTATGGATTCGGCTTCATTGATCCAAGTATGTGGGACTGAGCAGACCGATCTCTGATCCAATTCTTTTGACCGCGTCTGGGAATATTCCTTAAGAGACCCCTACTATATCATAGATCTCATCAGGACTTTTTAATACGGTAATATTCTCCATCCGTGCAAGTTTTTCTGAGTTGGATACATCTACCTCTCGCATCTTGAGTTCAAATGTTTTTCCTGTGGGGGCTACAGTCTTGATCTTACCTCTTATCTGATCCACCGGCAGTATATATATCGGAGTATCTCCCTTTGAGGTCTGCGCTACCACATTGGTAACCAGGCTATCAGCAATCCCGTGGACGATCTTTGCCACAGTATTTGCTGTTGCAGGTGCGATCAAGAGCAGGTCGTAGTAACCAACCTGCAGCGGTCCGGCTATGAAAGGCGAATTGGGTCCGGCATCTGTCTTGAAATTTGGAAAATCGTGCTGGATCTCGTCCCATATACCGTACCATTTGAGTACCCCTTCTCCTTCTTTTGACAGGAATACCATGAATTCAAGGTCGGTCTTCTTCTTGACATCGACCATTATAGTATAGGTCTCGCGTGTCCAATCACCAGAACCTGTAATTCCCCAGGCTATTCTTTTCATTGATGACCTCCATAATCCGTCAGAGTTTCAGACCCTGAGCCACCAACCTACCTAAATCCGGATCGGCGTTGACCAGGTTTCCGACCATCCGCTGCTGGATCGGTCTGTCAATCTTCAAAAGGTCCGCGACGAGGTTATCTACCAGATGTTCCTGGTCCATCTTGCTCAAAGACTGATACCTCTCTTTCGCCTGAGTGAAATCATCGGTGAGCCTGATCTTCTGGCGTGTCACTTCTCCCTCGATGCGATGCAGATATGGATTGCCTGCCAGAGCTTCCCCGGGGGCATCCGGGTCAAGGCTACTTGGCTCGTAATTGACAGGTCCGCTGAATTCCCCAATCTGCATGGATCCGTCGCGCTGATTGTTGTTGACCGGCACCTGGGGTCTGTTGATTGGCAGTTGCAGGTAGTTTGCCCCAAGTCGGTAGCGCTGCGTGTCAGTGTATGAGAAGGTCCGCCCCTGGAGCAACTTATCCGCGGAAAACTCGATTCCCGGAACGATTGCGGCAGGACAGAAAGCTGCCTGCTCAACCTCTGCAAAGAAGTTCCCAGGGTTGCGATTGAGAACCATTTTACCAACAGGCATCAGCGGGAATTTATCCTCAGACCATGTCTTTGTGGCATCCAGCGGATCAAAATCCTGTTTCAGTTCATCGGCGATATCCATCAACTGGACACAGAGTTCGTACTCAACCTCTCCGCCGCTTGCGATCGTATCGTGGAGATCACGCGTAAGGTAATCCGGGTCAACGCCAGCGAGTCTTGTTGCCTCGTGGCGGTCAAGGTTCTGCACACCCAACTTTGGTTTCCAGTGGTATTTCACATACACAGCCTCTCCTTCTGCGTTCACCCACACGTAGGTATTGACACCGAAACCCTCCTGCATCCGGTAGCTCTTTGGCGTCCCGCGGTCGGAAAAAAGCCAGGTGATCATATGTGTCGACTCCGGTGTCAGAGATATGAAATCCCAGAAGCGGTTATGTGCGGACGAGGCGGATGGCATATTGCTATCAGGTGCGCCCTTGAATGCATGGACCATATCCGGGAACTTGATTGCGTCCCTGATGAAGAAGACCGGGAGATTGTTTCCTGCAAGATCGTAGTTACCCTCTTCGGTGTAAAACTTAACGGCAAAGCCACGGGGATCACGTACCGTGTCAGCAGAACCCCGCCCTCCGGTTACCGTTGAAAACCGTACGAATACCGGGGTCTCTTTCTCCGGATCCTGGAGGAATTTCGCCTTTGTGTAAGCTTCCATGCTCTTGTAAACCTGGAAGTAACCGTGAGCTCCTGCCCCCTTGGCATGGACAACCCGCTCAGGGATGCGCTCCCGATCAAAGTGAGCCATCTTCTCGATGAACCGGACGTCCTGCAGCAACACGGGTCCACGTTCACCTGCGGTCTCTGAATTCTGATTGTCGCTGACCGGAACACCCTGGTTCGTGGTCAAAACTTTTTCTTCATTCATGATGTCAGCCTCCCTTATGTTATGGG
>JAYEGZ010000218.1:0-24648 GCA_034659315.1 Methanobacteriota archaeon | reverse complement strand
TTTTTTATGGATTGCACGCCGGTCTGGCTGTAAGTTCGCCATTTGTTAATACAAATACCGCAAGTATTAGCATGAACTTACAACATTCCATGAAACATCTTACTTATTTATAAAGTTTTTGGTTGAATATCACGCGTGTGACACCATTATTATATTTTGGTGTCACACATTGTGAGAACGATACAATCACGCATAGTAGGCAAAACCCTCACCACTCACCACACCCCACACACACCATGATATCACGAAAAAGATTTTACTTAACTTAAAGACATGAAACACCACCACAGGTGGCGCAATCAGATCCATACCGGCTTTCATCCACGTTCAGCCATTTAATCGGCATTCCATACCTGCAATCATCGTGGTTTTTACCTGCTAATCAGTCATCACCGCGCACTAATTCATAATAAAAATATATACGTCACACGCAAGGCATGAAACTTGCAAGTGATACACATCACGCGCGTAAAGATTGAGCATACACGACACCAACACACCTATACATCGCTCCACTATAGCCAGCTTAGCGATAAGCTTTATTAGTTAATGGATAACTAAACATGCCAAAATGGATAAATATCACATACTTATACTGATAATATTCACAATTGTTCACATCAGTAGTGCTACGGCATCAACCGACCTCAGTGTATGTGATATCCACCGCATCGGAGACGATCTATCAGTATCAGTCCTGAACAATGGATCAAATACGACTGCACGACTCACAGTGTATGCGGTTGCCGAGAACAACGCGCTGGTGGAATCGTTGCATCCGTATCCCGCAGAGGGGGTGCACCACTGCAACGAGACATGGAACATCACTCATCCCGGGGCTGTGCGCATGCGTATTCATTTTTCTGAGATTGAGGTGTATGGTGGAGTGGATGGCAGGGATCGTCTGATCGTTGAGAATGGGGGTGGTGGGTTTGTGTGTGCGTATGTGCCTGTAAAGATTCCGGGCGAGCAGTATAAGCCATGTCGTGCGTCCGATGTTCATACTCCGTGGGTTGCGGGTGATATGGTTCGGGTTGTTCTGAACATCACTGATAATCGAACGCCGCAGTTCAAGACTTTTGGGTTTTGTATCGATGGGTATGATACCTACGGATCCAGTGTGCCAATCTATGAGGAAGACATCTATTTTGGGGATTATGAATTAAAGAGTATCCTCATCCCAACCGACAGGGATTACATCGTTGCTATTATAGATGAAGAAAATAATATAAATGAGACCAATGAAACAAACAATGAGCTGACCCGAAAACTGTCGCCTGAGATCACAGGGGTCACATTCGACCCGGAGACCCCACTCATCGGGAATGCCGTAACGATATCCGCCGGTGTCAGAAACCCGGGAACCGCTACCACAACCGACATTCTGCTGCGGATCGATGGCGCTGATGCATCAAATACCACCCTCCCGATCGCCCATAACGAAACCGGGACAGCAGTGTTCCACTGGACCGCTACAGTGGGGTGCCACAACATCACGATCGTGACCGATGATGATGATGATGATGATGAACTGGACGATGTGCTCTGCGTCTACCATTCCGACCTCTTGGTAACCGACCTTGCAATTGAGTCGGATGACCCGCGGGTCATGGGCGACCCGGTAACGCTCGCAACAGACGGGGTCGGGGACATTATAGTGTATGATTGGGGCACTGTGCCATACTATCTGACGTACCAGACCTCAATGCCATCGTCTGCGGGTCATTGCTGGACCCTCCGGCACCCGGGCGCTGATTGGATCCGGCTGCATTTTTCGCATCTGAAGCTTCTTGGGGATACCCGACTCACCATATCAAACGGAACGTACACAGAAAGTTATGGCTATCACGAGGCATCTATCAACAATTTTACTGATATCCTGACTCCGGAGATCGGCGGCGATAACCTGTATATTTGTCTATACACAACACATTCCGCCAACCTCACCATCGATAAATACGAATACAGGGTAAATGAACCACTCCCTTCAAGCTGGAGCGCATATCCTGCCGGACCGCACAACATAACAGCGGTGGTGAATGAGAACGAAAGCATTCCGGAACTTAATTTTACAAACAACAGACTGAGCAAAGAGATCCTTGTTGAAGGCTGTGATCTCTCAATCTCTCACATCGATATCACTCCGGAGGAATCGATGCGGGATGATGAGCCCGTAGAGATTGATGTCACCGTAAGAAACATTGGTGTGATGTCCGTGACATCTGATGTCTCTTTTCTTGTGGACAACAAGCGTATCGATTTAAGAGAGATAACGCTTGCAGCAGGAGAATCAACAACCCTCACCACAACATGGACCGCCGTTGCAAACACCCATGAGATCCGGGTGGTTGCAGATGCAGACGACAATGTGTCCGAGACTGATGAGACCAACAATGAACATATAACGATCGTTGAAGTCGCAGGCGCGGATTTTTCAGTGCCTGCGATCACAGCCGATCCCGAGACGATCATTGCCACCATCAGAAACACGGGCTCCGCGTCGGACGCCCGGATCGATGTGTACGACTGCACATTCAATGGAACTTATAGTTATTCGGATGTGGAATTGATTGACCAAAACACGACCATGTGTTCCCCCGGCGCTGCTTGCGTATGTGTAAATTTCACCTGCCTTGAAACAACTCTGTATGTTACAGGTAGCACCGGTGCTGTTAAAATCTCTGAGCCGGGTTGGGTTGCGATGCCCGGAGACACGATCTCGTTATATATGTCTGTTGCAAGCAATCACTCCGTACATGCTGATTTCTATGCAGGACCCCTGATCACATCGTTCGATGATGAGACTATTGGCAGGAACGAATCCTTGGACATCTCGACTTGCTGGACGCCTGATGCCGGTCGCCATGTTGCGGTGGTCTATGCCGATCCCGGGCAGGTAGTATGCGAGACAGACGAAGAGAACAACTTCGGGGTCGCATACATATATATCGAACCAACCGTCGATTTTGCGGTCACCGGAGTACATATCGATCCTCCGGATGTCGTGGACGGCGATTCTGCGAATATCACGGTCTCTCTTAATGGAACCGCAGACAGCTCCTTTCTGTTCACAATGGAAGACCATCTGACAAGAAATCTCGCCGAGGAGTGGTATGGTAAATCGCTGACCATTGCACACGGGAATGACGCGATCAGAGTGCATTTCAGGAATTTAAGCACACCTATGTCTACATACCTGAATATCACTGATGCAAGCGGCGATCTTCTCTTTTCCCACACCTATAACGATAGGCTTCTGCCCGGTAGCTGGAGTTCGTGGATATGTGCAGAAACGATTAATATCGTAAAGGCGGGTGACTTTCCGATCGTGGCTGATATCGATAGATATGAATGTAAGGATATACTGCGAGATATGACCGTTTCGGTTGTGGCAAATGTGACGGCGGAGATCACCACGACATGGCAGGCAAGCACAGGAAGTCACAAGATCCATGCAGAGATTATATCAGGGATTGAGGAGATCAATGTGACGAACAATTGCGTAAATAAACTTGTATCGGTCAAACCCTCAAGAGATCCCGCAGTACTGAATATCACTTATGATCCTATAGAACCTGAAAACGGGGATGTCATGCTCATCAATGCTGAAATCGCGAACACCGAGTTCAGGCAGTCAGATTGTAGTGTGGAGATATGGGACACTGCAGAGAGAAACTTCACAATAAAAGCCAATGACTTTTTCGAATGGTACACCCGCTCATGGAGGATACCAGGCGCCAGGACCCGGACAGGGATTGGTGCGGATATGACCGGGGTTCATTTCGAGAGCATAGATACGGATGTGCCGGGTGGTCATTCAATGCATGTGTATGATGCTTATGGGGTAGAGATCGCAGATTTCAGTCACTGCAAGCGTAATGATCTCTGGGTATGGGGTGAAGGCGATTTTCTGACGGTTGGCTTCAGGTGTAAAAATGACACGATGCCAGTGGGGTTCCGGATCGACCGGTATGCGCACAAGAAACTGCTGAACCGGACGACAACATCGCTTGATTCTGGTGAGGCTGCTGTGGTTAATGCGTCGATGAATGCGACAACAGGCTGGCACGTACTCGAAGCTGTCATCGACCCGGAAGATTGCATCGACGAGATCAATGAGTCGAACAATCTGCTGCGCAAACCCGTGTGGGTGAAGGGACCTGACATCACACCAGCCAGTATTCGCTCCGAAGGTGGGAAGATCAGTGCAGTGATCAGGAATATCGGGGACGGCGGAGCAGAGAATGTGACCGTGAGTTTCTGCAGGGAAGTGAACCGCTCATGCATTCATAAGCGTTTTAACGATCCGGTGATTGAGAGAATAGATCACACCGATGCAACAAGGATTCGGGTGAGATTCAAGGATATAAAAATGTATGGGAATATGTACCTACAGGATGAAAACGGGGCGATCGTGGATGAATACTCTGGCAAAAGCTCTGATATCTGGACACAATGGGTGCATGGCGACACGGTCCAGATCGTGGCAGATGCCATTGACGAAGTCGGCGTTCCGCTAAGCGGTTTTGAGATCGATCGATACGAATACGAGTTTGAAAGCAAAATACTTGACCTCGATGCGCATAACCAGACCCTGGTAGTCGGGGCTGTGGCATGCGAGTATGAGGAGCCGTACAATCTCTCAGTGTGGGTTGATGTGGATGATAATATCCTTGAGAGCGATGAGGATAATAACGACAAGAGGGTGAGGATGGGTGCGGACATCGCAGTTATCCGGGTAGTTATAGACCCGGAGGCACCCATCATGGGCGACACGTGTCAGATCAAGGAGATTGCAAATATCGGAAATCTGCCCACCCCGGAGTTTGACGTGATGGTTTACATAAATGCAACAAATAAAACTACATTCAGGTATAACAAAACCATCGCCGAGACCATCACTCTCGAACCAGACGAGATCTATGGTTTTTCATGGGAGACACCCGAAGTGGAGCCACCGGATGACGTAGACTATGATATCAGAATAGTCACTGACCCGGAAGATGTTGTGAAAGAACTGGATGAGGCCAACAATAACGTGACCGGCAGACCTGCGACGGTCTACTCCCACACAAACTACACCGGCGGCGAGTTGTACCTCTATGAGACTGACTGGGTCTATGGCAACATCAGATACACGATAGGAGATTGTAAGGTTTGTAAATCGGGGGAGACGTATGCGGGGACGACGTGGGGTGATTACAAAGCGAATTTTGAGGATGTTATTCCGGAAGACATGACAGGAGCGGATATAAAACTGGCAAGACTGTATCTGTACTGGACAGGGGGTAGAGCATATAGTATAAATGAGAGCAAGTACGTTCCACTACCTATCGAGGCGGATGTAGAGTTTAACGGTGTATTGATAAGCGAAGACAGAAGATATATAGACTGCCCTCATGCCACTCGCGAGTACGATGTTGCGTGGGGCACCTATACCTACGAGATTCCATCAGGCGCTGTTAAATCGGATAATTCAGTGGTTGTGGATAGGTCTCCTTTCAAGAACATTCGCAACTCAGACCCGGGTTATCGTGATCCATACGAGTTTGGAATATTCGGTGTCGGTCTCATAGTCGTGTACGAAAGCGATGAGGGGGTGCTGACCAACTACTGGATCAACGAGGGTGGGGATGTGGTATATGAGGGCGCCAATTCGCTTGGCATCGAGGATATGGCGACAACCGCAGTATTCGATGGCAAAATAGAGGATAAAGAGATGACGAATGCGACGCTCTGGACGGCCGTTCCACATGGGGGGGAAAGTTCCCATGATACAAGTGCGTTATACTTTAATGGAAAGAGATGGGGCAACGTTTGGGATGATGGCGGTGGCATCGATCACCGCCATGTGACGGAGCATCTGCTCACAAAGGATAACACCGCCAAACTCCAGTACATAAGTGGCACCAGCATGATGTCCTCAAATGCATTCCTCTTTGTCCGCTACCCCCCCGACCTCGCCATAACCAACCTCACCGCTCCAGACCGCACCGTCGTAGGCGCACACCACTCGATCAACGTCACCATCATAAACAATGGAAGAAGCGATGCTCACAACTTCAATGTGACATTCTACATCGGTAAAAAACAGATGGTCCGCATCCCGCACCTCGATCTCCCCGCGGGCAATGCAACGACGCTCCATCTCTACAACTGGACCCCGAAGATGCTTGGGTATGTGTACAATCTCACGGTCGCAGCAGATGTGCTCTCAGGCGAGGACTGGACCGAGGTGGAAACCGAGAACAACGCCATGACAAGACGCGTGCTGATCGAAGAAGGCGGGTTCGGGAACCAGACCGGACCAAGAGGAATCGGTGGTGGTGCTGAAGCGACCGGTGGTGAGTTCACTGAGGAGATCACAGGTAGGGTCATGCAGGGTATGAAAGAATTCCTCACACTCGGCGGGGGCGGCGGGGCTGGTATGTTCTCGCTCACAGAGTGGATCATGAAGAGTGTTGTGTGGTCTGTGCTGATACTCTTCGTGTGTCTCGGGTACTGGGTAGAGGGGCGGAGTTTGGGTCGGGTGAATCGGGGTTTGCAACAACCGTATTGAGAATTGTACAGAGAATGAATGACGTACATTTGTGCATAGTCAATGTGTTGACTCGATACACTACAACCTGGTATTGCAATACCAGATATAAGCACTTCAGAACTATACTACCGGATAATGAAGATAACAGACTACACCATCCAAAACGTATGGTGGCAAGGAAAAGTGTATATCAACGAAGACCGGTGCATCTGGATCGAACCCATACTCAACCATTGAATGTCACCGCATAACCCTTTTTTGGAATCTCACCGGTGTAAATGATCGCAATATCTCCTTTTAATCTTCTTTGCTCTTCATATATGACGTCTCTCGCCTTGCTGTGTCTGATCACCTCACCTTCAACGGGTCTATCGATTTCATCTATCTTTCCAACCCTGACGAGCACCCATTCATCCTTATACTTCTTCTTAATCTCTTCTACCGTTATCACGTTATCACCACCTTTCTGTACTGTCATGTCTTTGCACCCCATATCAATCTTCGTTTTAACCCGAACTCGATCACCCCAACCACTGCCACACCAACTCCAAGACCAGTCCATACGTGATCGATCCTGAACATGGTCATGAACACATATCCAAACCCCGCAAGCCCAAAACATACACCCCTCTCGCATACCCAACCTTCACACCCACATAACTCCGCTGCTCCTCTGGTATCTGAGGCACACGAGCAGCAGTAGCACAAGCCAGACAGCAAGACAGCACCATTCATGATCTCTTTAGCGAGAGCATGCCCCTCGGATAATACTGCCAATCCGGTAGGTGGATCTTCAGGTCATTTCAATCCTTGCAGCGAAAAACCTCTAAAATCGTGACGACAAAAAAGATGTTTGTTCCAATTGACTGAAAGCCAGGACTTATGCGCAACAATCAGCACTGCAATAACTCCCTGCTACCTGAACCTACCGATCAGGTACACAACACCAAGCATACACACCCCGAGCATTAACTCAAGCAGCGGCGCATCGACCGAAGCTCCCCGCGTCGCGTCAGAACCATCCTGACGCGCCCCGAATTCCGAATCATTGACATGTGTGGCAGTCGGTTCAGGAAGTGAGCCGATCACCACGACTGTGAGCATCCCTGTTGTGGTCATGTAACTGTAATCGCTGCTCGAGACCGCTATTTCCGGATGATCGAGCGTCACATTTCCCGGAACTAAAAACCTGATCACATACTCGAGCCTGTCGGTCTCGTTCTCCCCGAGAACTGCGTGGAGTGTCATATTCCCTGAGACCAGTTCAGCCCCGGATGGTATGGCGTCCGCCAGATCAACAATCGCCTCCCTGTTTCCGGTGTTTGTGATGCTAAGTAGCACAGTAACCTCGCCTCCGAGCGAAACCGTGCCCGGATACGCTGTTTTATTCACGATTATGTATGCTCCGTCCACCGTGATCGCTGGAGAGTTCGACAGGATGCTGACATTCTTTCCATCCATCGTAAAATCAGCGATCGCTCCCGGAATCTCGAATACTCCGGGTCTTTGCGGTTTTATGTGATACGAGAACCGCAGACGTTCGGACGGCGTGATATTAAACCTCCAGCAGGGGGTCTCGGTCTCGTTGTCCCGTAGCTCAAAACCATCCGGAACAGTATCGTTTAACCTGACGTCAAGGTCTCTTACCCCGGTGTTCTCGAGATCAATGCGCACCCAGACCGTCTGGTCCATAGATATGTAACGTGACACAGTCTTTGCAACTTTCAGATCCCATCTCGGCAGCACCAGGATCTCGGTCGTTGCTGACTCATTATACATCACTCCTTCATCGTCAAACCCGGTGGCATTGACAGAGATTGTAAACGGCTGCCCCTCGGTATCGTTAATCCATGCAGGGACCCGCAGCCGTGCATAGCACGTCTTCTCATCGTCCTCTGAAAGGTTGCCAAAATGCGTGGTAAGATCACCACTGCTTAGTCTCAGTTCGCCCGGATCGATCATCACGTCTACGTTCTTGAGCAAGGCATCGCCATCATTCTCGATATCGATAGTGACACGGATCTCAGAGTCTCGCGGGGTGTACGCCTCGCAACTGGCACTGATCTCAAGCGAGATCGCAGGTTTTGCCCGCACCCATACCTCGATGAGGATGCAGGGGTCCTGCCAGCCCACCGGATCCCCTGACCGCGGGTCTTCGTCAGGATCGGCATATATCTCAATCTTGATCTCGTCTTCCCAGATCAACTCATCACAGACCATGTCCGACGTGTCTGATACATTTGCGCAGGTCGCATTGAGAACAGACTCGTTTAACATGAGATCCCCCTGTTTCAACCGTATAAGCACACGATCGCCGCTCATCTTGTAGTGTGTGGATGCAGGATCGATTGTTTCCTCGTAATCAACGAATTCGATCGTGTAGTCCCCGCAGGTGTAGGTGTCGCCCTTATACAGGGTTGCGCTTCCGGCATCGATCCAGTAGCCCACATCGTCAGGACCAAGCGCGGAGGCTGTGTGGACCAATGCAGCGCATGTCAGGAAGATCAGGACTGTAACTGTAAGCGCTGTCCGCACCAATCTCAATCTGCCAGCCGTCACAGCCATCATCGTCAGGGACCTTCCTTCACATACACTGTGCCGCCCCCTTCGGTCTCATACAGGCTGGCAACCAGCTTCCCCATCGTCGTGACCGTCTCCTCAGTCATATTCAACGTCTCGATCTCGGTCTCATTCTTGATGATGACCTGCATGTCCTCCTGACCTGGATTCTTTACGATGGTGATATCCTGCGATGTCAGGAGTTCGGTTAGATTGAAGTGCATCATCGTCACAAGGAGAAGCCCGACAGCAAAGAGCATCGCCACGTCAAAGAGGTTTGCAACGCCTGATAACGGGTCTTCGTCATCATCCGATCTTTTTGATCGTTTTGATCTTTTTGTTTTGCGTTTCATGAATCTCATGAAAGTCACCTGCTTATCACAGTAATTTTTCCGGGGAGAGCTGCATTCAGGAGGTTTAGATAATCGCGAGAGCTTCTCTCGATCCTGCCCATCTTGATCCAGCCGTTCCCGGTCAGTATCTTCATCGATGATCCGGTTCCTGATCGTTCAACCTCTATGCGCACGACATCAGGGTGGCGTATCTCAAAGTTGTATCCGTCTTCTGCCAGAAGGTCAGCCGGCTGCATCCGCCCGAGATACTCTGACCGCTTCTGCGCACGCTTCTTCACCAGATAAATCGCAGCAACGAATGCGGCGCACACGAGCAGATTGAAGAGCAGCAGGCTTGCGAACGGGAGTATCCGGTATCCTGCGATGTGTGCGAGGATCGCCGCGCCGTCAATGCTCCCGATCAAGATCATGCAGAGCGCAGGATTTGCGAGCATTGAGCCCGCGGTCTTTGCTACGACGATTCCGGACGTTGTGAGCACCATGTCGCAGTAGACGGCTTCACCTGACCGCGTGGCAATCGTCCTGACCGTGCCAAAAACCCCTTCGCAACCATCGCTGCTAACAGGAGTCGCGGTGGGCGTTATGGCGTGGTGTATGGGTTTGGCAGGTTCCACAGGTGCCACATATTCAGGGGGTTCAAGGGGTTGGGGTTCCGGGGGTTTCACAGATTCAACAGGTCTCACATACCCCGTACCAGGCAAGGAACTGGTGCTTTCTCCCGAGATGTGTCCAAACAGGATCTCAGTTAGGTATTCGATGTCGCCCATGTCCTGCCCGTACCAGCGCGTCCTGACCATGAAGACCATGAACCCAATTGCTCCAGCCATCAGTCCGATGACCGTGGTTCCGAATGCGATGATCAGGTTGTTAGCAAGCGCCTCAACATCGCCCGAGATCAAACCCTGAAGCGCCGGACCCATCGGTATCAGCGTGCCCATCAGCCCGAACATCGGTCCGGCGCGGGCAACAAACCTAGTCCGCTCGAGTTTCTTTGATATCTCAAAATCGATGTCTTGCAGCAGTTTTTCCAGTTTTACATCAAGCATTTCCGAATCATGCCCACCAATCTCCCTTCCGAATGCGGAGAGCCGGTACAGGAACTCATGCACGAACGAATTTGAGCACGACTGCCCGAGCATGTTAAATGCACCAGTCAGATCATTTCGTTTCAGCAGCGCACTCGCCCGGACCGCACCCTGTTCCATCTTTGGCAGATCACGGTGCCGGTTGTGCCACTCGAATAAGAATCCACCGAGTTCGACCAGACTCATTATGATCAGGACGATCAGGACGATGATCACGGGATAAAGCAGGTTGGACGAGATTATGTAGATGAACTGTTGAAGCGCGTTTGGTATTCCATAAGCCAGTAGTGTTGGGAGACCCATGTTGATCAGTTCTATTGTTGATGTTGTTACTTTTACGTGGTTACACCTATTAGGTATATAAGAGTTTTGTGTAATACATGGTGTTACCAAAATAATTATTTTATGCGATAAATCAACCAGTCTCCATTAGAGTAATATTATTATATAAGAACGTAGCATTTTACGATAGATTTATATATGACCATAACACACATAGTGCGCACCAGTCATGATCTCGTCCCGCAGTGCATACGTCGGGGCGTGATTGGGATTGCTGATACCCACGTCTGGCGCCAGCATATCCAAAAAGATTGGAAAATGAGCGAGGGAAATTCGATATAATGTACCAACTGACTCAATGCCCCAAATGCAAGAGCCGCCTGCGCCGCTGTGGTCCGATACAGGTCTGTACCAGATGTGGATACATAACCCGTATCGGAACTGTGAACCTGGACTCAATCGTCATCTCGTGTAATTAACAGATGGGTTCAAGTGCAGGGGTTGCCGTTTCGCCCGTTCCATGAGGATCCTACTCAGAACGTTCGCACCCCCATATAGCTTGTGATGTTTCGTAGCACCTTGGTGGTGCCCTTTCGGCAACTCAAGTACGCTTCCACAATACAGCACATATAAAATAATTTGATATTCAATACATGAATTGAAAATGTCCGCAATCCCACCAGAAAGCACGATTGTAGCCACCCAGGAACGATTTTTGGATCAATATGAATCCGGAACAACAATAATCCTGCTGAAAAATTAAGTAACGCTGGTTGGACGCCGGGATGATCGACAGAAACCCTTAACTAAAAACACCGTGATTAATCCCTGCACAGAGGTACCAATCATGAAGAAAGCAGTAATTGAAACCAAGAAAGGCGAGATTGTCCTTGAACTGTTCGAGAAGGACGCACCAAACACCGTTGAGAACTTTGTAAAGCTGATCAACAAAGGATTTTACAACGGGCTTAAATTCCACCGAGTCATCCCGAACTTTATGATACAGACTGGGTGCCCGAAAGGCAACGGCACAGGCGGACCCGGATACAGCATAAAGTGCGAGATAAACCCGCGGAAACACACAAAAGGCGCGCTCTCGATGGCACACGCCGGAAAGAACACGGGCGGCAGCCAGTTCTTTATCACGCACTCACCGCAACCCCATCTTGACGGAGTGCACACAGTCTTTGGTCAGGTGGTCGAGGGCATGAATGTTGTGAACAAGATCAAGCAGGGCGATGTTATGGCGCAGGTGAGGGTTGTTGAGGGGTGATACAGGCGAGGTTTCGCCAGGCAAAGCGTCCGGCACAGGTTTTTAGGCTACGCACGAGAAGTGGGCAGCGGGGTTTGCAGCTATAAAGGCAGACCGCAGGTATGCCGGGTGCAAAATCAACAGGGGTTTTCTGGATTGATGATAAAATTGGTCACTTCTAACAAAAAACGCGGCACAAAAACAAGTTCGTTCGGAACATCGGGTAGAACAAACCACAATTCTACAGCATTCTATACGAGCAAGCTGTATGAAAGTCTACCAAAGGAGGAGAAGGTCGCATACACAGAGAACCGTATCCCGCCTGAATCATTAAACAGAATCTTCCAAAAATCCTCCGAATCGATTGACGAACTGGCAGATAGCAGCGTTCACCTGATGGTAACCTCTCCACCGTACAATGTTGGAAAGGAATACGACGAAGACCTGACTCTCGAAAAATACAGAGAATTCCTGAAGCGAGTATGGCGGGAGGTTCACAGAGTCCTTGTGCCCGGTGGACGCGCCTGCATAAACGTTGCAAACCTCGGCAGGAAGCCTTACATCCCGCTTCATGCATTCATCGTTGAAGACATGATCGAACTCGGATTTCTGATGCGAGGCGAGGTTATATGGGATAAGGCATCCAGCGCAGGATCCTCCACCGCATGGGGGAGCTGGCAGTCCGCTTCAAACCCAACACTTCGGGACGTGCACGAATACATCCTGATCTTCTCCAAAAACACATTCGGGCGGAAGAACCCTCTGAAACGGGAGAACACAATATCGAGGGATGAATTCCTCGAGCTTACGAAGAGTGTCTGGACATTCCCATCGGAATCTGCGAAGAAAATCGGGCATCCGGCACCGTTTCCGGTGGAACTGCCTTACCGGACGATTCAGCTCTATACGTTCGAAGGCGAGGTCGTTCTCGACCCGTTTATGGGAAGCGGGCAGACCGCGATCGCAGCGATAAAGGCGAATCGTAATTATGTTGGCTACGAGATTGATTGCGAGTATGCGAAGCTTGCAGATAAGCGGGCTAAGGAGTTTCGAGTGGAATTCAATTCTCAGAATCTCTCTGATTTTGGTAATGACTAATCTAAATGTGGACATGCAGACATTGCCACTTTGGGGGCATGACCACATTGTTTTCATATTCTTCACGCGGTTACACATCCGTCCGATCATTACAGCATCTGTGAAAATGCCGACTCACCATATATGCAGACACCAGCGCCCCGATCGCTATGCATCTACCATATCCCGGAACCAAATCCGAAGAATTACCATGCGTCGCGGATGTGGTGTTGGCTGTGGCGGGGGTTGTAACTGTGGCTGTGGTATTTGTGGATGCGTTACCATCTCCGGACGTAGTGTTTGAGGGTGAAGTCGTATTAAACGGCAATCCGGGCACAGGCGCGGGCAGATCCGGATCAAGGTACTGATACACGTAAAAGAAGACCATATCTTTCTGCGATCCAATGTATATGTGATCTATGGTCACATTGAATATTTCGTCATTTTTTTTGTAAGTAAAATGGTCGTCCGCTTCGAATATCCCGTAATTAACGGTTGTGCCGTTCTGCAGCAACTCAATCCATGCTTGATTTCCTCTGGAACCAACGCCCTTGATACAGATAGCATAGCCCTGGTAAAACTCCCGCTGCTCGCCGTTTGCAAGAACCTGACCCTCGCCATCGATCAGCAGCCGTGTCTGGTTGGTCGCATTTGTGATATTATTCAGCCCAGAGACATTTTCTGCGTTCGCAGAACAACTGGCAGAGCATATCAGGAAAACTGGCAGAATCAAGAAAATTGAACTGATCCGTTTACTCCGTGTTATCCTCCCCACTCAAAACCCCCTGTGCAGTAATTGCAATCAATTCGTTCATACAGGCAACTGCAACCGGCGTCCCGCCTCTGGTGCCAACGCAGGTAATAGACGGCACATCAAGGCTGCGCAGCAGTTCCTTTGACTCTGCTGCGTTCACAAAGCCGACCGGAATCCCGATCACCAGCGCGGGGCAGACGCCATCCTTGATAAGTTCGCACACGGTGAGTGCGGCTGACGGCGCATTCCCGATAACGACGATCGAACCATCGAGATCACGTCCCAGCGCCATGAATCCGGCTGATGTTCTTGTAACACCGTACCGGTCAACAAAATCATTGCCCGCGGCAAGATCGAGTACGCAGGTTACAGGACAGTCATGACCGATTTTTGAGATTCCCACAGAAACCATCCGGATATCGGTGTAAACCGCACTGTTACGTCGGATCGCATCGATCCCCACGCGCACAGGGTTATTTTCAAACCGGAGCAGGCCCGCAAATTCCGGATCACCGGTTGCAATCACGCAGCGCTGACGCACCTGGTCATGGTATCCGGCATCTCCAACAATCTCCCTTGCTATGCTGCGGCTTCTTGATGAGATCTCTCTTGCCTGCGGTGTGACGGCGCCGAGATCGGACGTTCCGGGCATGTTTTAGTGATTAGAATTTATAGTCCTATAATGTTTCCGTGCTTGCCCCGGGGTTCCCGCCGAATTAATCAGAACCAATCCCTGGCAACAAGGTCATGATGACATCTCCACTGAGACGCATAGCATAGTTTAAGATATTGGCAGTATGATATTAGCGATATCAACCAGCGGTTGAGGTGACTTTCATGATCAGGACGTTCGTTGCTGTTGACCTACCAGAATCTTTTGTTGGTATGATTGCGGAGATCCAGCAGGAATTCGGAGGCGTAAATGTAAAACTCGTGGATCCGAAGCAGGTCCACATCACGATGAAGTTTCTTGGTGATGTGCCTGAAAAGAGAATTCATGACATCTACGATGCGCTTTCCGGCATCGAGTGTGAGCCATTTTCTGCAACGATTCACAGAGTCGGTGCATTCCCCAAACCAAGTTATGCACGGGTGGTGCATGTTGGCGCAAGTCCGAAAGAGGCTTTCAAGAGATTGCACGCAGAAGTAGAACGTGTTTTAAAGCCACTCGGATTTAAGAAAGAGAAGCGCGCGTTCACCCCACATGCAACCATTGCACGGGTGAAAAACATACCGGATGATCAGCGAAAGAAACTTGCTAGCGTCATAGAAAGTCAATCGTCAATCGAGGTTGGAACGATGACCGTTGATGCGATCAAACTGAAGAAGAGTATACTTACACCAAAAGGCGCAATCCATGAGACGCTTGCGGAAGTGTATCTATGAGCGAAGGAACAATTTATGTGGTGAAGACCACTGCAAATCAGGAACGTTCGGTTGCGAATGTGCTTGAGCAGGTTGCACGGAGAGAACATTTTGATGTGCGCTCGATCCTTGCGCCCGATGAACTGCGCGGGTACCTGCTTGTCGAGGCAGGCGAATACGACGAACTCAATCAGGCGGTTCAGATGGTACCTCATGCCAGATCACTGATACAGGGCACCACTCACATCGAGGAAGTAGAGCACTTCTTAACGCCGAAACCAACCGTCACAGGCATATCAGTCGATGATATCATAGAACTTATATCAGGACCGTTTAAGGGAGAGAAAGCGAGGGTAAAACGGGTCGATGAGTCACGCGAGGAGATCACAGTCGAGTTATTCGAGGCGATGGTTCCAATACCAGTGACCATACGCGGGGATCATGTCAGGATACTGAAACGCGAAGATGATTGACGATTTTTTCACAAAAAATCGAGTAAAAACTGCCCTCCGGGTGGGGCTGGCGATATACTTTTTCGTAATCGAGTGAGAAATGCCCTCCCTGGTCGGAAGTCAGTTTTTGATCAAACTTTTGTGAAACGATTTTTTCACAAAAAATCGAGTAAAAACTGGGTAGTGTACCACTCCGAGATAGTTAATGACAATATTGTCTTTCCAAAAAGTTTTCATGATAATTATTTCCAATGCCAAATATCCATAGATGCACACAAAAGTAAACGCTATGATTATAAAGTTAACAATCCACGTCTATCATAATTTATCTGTAGTTGATTATATTTTTTAGCTTTTTGCGAGTGTTTTTAGGATGACCACAATTGTATCACATACTATGATAAACTATTGTATATTGGCACACTACCAAAAACTGCCCTCCGGGTGGGCTGGCGATATACTTTTTCGTAATCGGGTGAGAAATGCCCTCCCTGGTCGGAAGTCAGTTTTTGATCAAACTATCATAAGAAACGTTTTCGGTTGTGACCCCGGTCTTTCCGACTACCTGTGCGCGAAATAGGCAACCACCGATTGGTTTTTGGCATCGACACTATCGATGCGCACGAACCCGAACCGCTCGAACTGAACCGTGTTCCCAAGCTCTGATGCGATGCCTGCTTCGCCAAAGCCCTCGTACACTTGATCAGGTGCGCGCACTGTGACCTTGAGATACGTATCCGGCATATCAGGCACCCAGTGAATGATCCGATATCGCGGCTTCTCCTCAATCGCACACCACTCCTGCGCGGCAGTGCCGATGCGCTTCACAGTTGGTGTCGGCAACTCCATATCCACGATCTCGATGTCGTAGAGGTTTTTCATCCGCAGACGATCACCCGGCTTCACGCTCTCGGCATCCTCGCCACACAAGAAAACTCTTGAACCGGCGGATATCTCTCGCAGATCGTCCCGATCCGGGTGTTGTTTCGGTGTTGCGACCATAACTACTGCGTCCAGGATCTCCACGGCAACCGGATCCCAGACAAAGAAATACCGGTTTGAAACCGGATCAATGACTTTTCGGTTGATGGCATACAGTGTGTCGAGGCTCAGGCTGATATCAGTCTCACCAACACCAAGATCTATCATGAACTTCCGGATCGCCTCTGATGAAATGCCCCGTCTCCTGAGTGCTCGAAGCGTCGGGACGCGTGGATCATCCCAGCCGATGTACGTCCCGTCCGCAATTGCCTGAGAAATCGCACTCGTACTGAATTTTCCGAATTCATGGACCTTCATCCTGCCCCAGTGCATGGTCTTCGGATACTGCCAGCCCAGATAATCATAGACATATCGCTGCCGAAGCTCGCTGTCCATCAGGTCCTTGCCACGTATGATGTGCGTGATCCCGAGGAAATGATCCTCGATAGCGGATTCGAAGTCGAGTAGGGGCCATACACAAAACCGGCCCCCGATCTCAGCGCGGGGGTGCGGGGTCTCAACGATCCGAAACGCGGCCCAGTCACGCAACGCGGGATCTTTGTGCGTGATATCGGTCTTGATGCGCAGCACCACCTCGCCCTCCGCATACTCCCTATTAAGCATGCGCTTCCAGCATTCGAGATTTGTGGTGATATCAGTATCCCGATGTGGGCACGCCTCCCCGGCATCCTTGTATCTCTTGAATTCATCCCTCTTGCAAAAGCAAACATAAGCCTTGCCGAGCAGGATGAGTTTCTCGGCGTATTCGTAGTATTTCGGGATGTGATCGCTTGCATACACCACCCGGTCAGGGACCGCGTCAAGATACTCGCAGTCATCGAGATACCACAAATAAGCCTCCAGCATCGGTGGTTTTGTCTTTGGGTCGGTGTCATCAAACCGCAGCACAAACTCGCCATCATGTCTACGGGCATACTCGGCATTAACAACGATGCCGCGCACGCTTCCGATGGTTGCAGGACCGTTTGGGTTTGGCGCGAACCTGAACACCACATTCTCCCCATCACCTACATCAAGATCAGGAAGTCCTGTGGCAGGCACCCTTCGCTCGCCGATCTCATCGATCAGTTCGGGTGCGATCTCTCTTAGCCTCTGCTTCCATATTTCAGGATCGCCTTTTAATCCGGATAAAACCTCGTTGACAAGCGGCGCAACCCTTTTCGCGTCCTTTCGCAGGTCCGGGTGCTCGCCAAGTACCTTGCCAAGTACCGCCCCTGCTTTGGGGGCTTTTCCGTACTTCACGGCATTTTGAAGCGCGTATTTCTCAATCAGCTCTCTCGTTTCGTCAGCTTCCATCGAATAGCCCGACTCGGATTCGAACCGAGGTACTGGGATCCAGAGTCCCAGATGATTGACCGCTACATCATCGGGCTGTGGTTCAATATGAGGAAGTGGATGGTATAAATTCTTTTGCTTGGCGAGCGGAATAGCTACTCACTTACAAAGGACGTTGTGGACCTGGTGGACAGGGCGGCATGGTTGCCAGATACTAATAAAAAGCCCCGGGGCAGCGCTCCTGCCCAAAACTTTAGTATAAACAAATCTATACATTATACATTGATGGTTTCCAATCATTCGGGTGTGGACACGGTTCAGAAGATAAACGATGTGCTGGCGCAGATCGGAGATGATCTGCAGAGCAGGCATGTGGCATTCAGAGAAGAGCTGAAAAAGATAGCTCGTGGGGCTGATCCCGTGAAACTTACCATCTGGGTCGAAGAGGGCAACGGAAAAGTGGCAAAAGAGGTTATGACGCTTCCCCGCCAAATTTTCGAGCCTGGCACAAAGCGGTACAGCATGTTGGTTGATTATGTGGCAGTCTGCCTGAATATCAGGGGTGAAATTCTTGGAATGCGGCGGATCGGGATAGATACTGGCACCGGAGTTGATCAGGATCGGTTTTTTGCGGACGTGAAGGCGTACTTTGAGCGGGAATTTTTTATCACTCTTATTGATGCGAACTTTGGCAAACCGATTGAATGGCAGAAAGGAAAGCTCGAGCAGGGCAAGACCAGAGTCGGACAGGTCAGGTCAGGGCGGTACGAGCAGGGTAAGGCGATAGGGCTGGTAGTCACCGGGACTGACATCAAAACAGTCGCCCTTGAGAGCGGCGACATCGTATACCGCGAGCAGATCACCATCAGTCCGGAAAACCCACTGGGCGCTGTGATTGAGGAATGTATCATTAAGGCAGGCAGCGAAATTGAGATCAGCCATATCAAGGAGGAGAACATCTACATCGGAGTTCCCGGACCTGTTGATCCATGGGGAAACATCGTACGACTGTCAAAATCAGCTGGAGTGACTAAAGAAGAGCTGGAATTACTGCAAAAGAAGTATCCGAAGATTTGTTTCATCAACGACGCCAATGTGGAAGCAGCCTATCACAGAATCGTCTGGGCAGGAGATGTTGATACCAATCAGCCAACAGTCAGTCTTGTTTTGCGGAAAGGTATTGGATTTGCCATTCTTGTAGAGGGACAGTCGTTGTCCTGGGTCGGTGCCCCGATGGAGACGCATTTCAGGGCAAACTTCGCAGATGACGCGCCGACCTGCAACTGCGGCATGAAAGGCTGTCTCGAACTCTCCTCAGGGTGGTTGGTGAGCCGGTTTCGGCAGCTAATGTCAAAGAGCAGTATCAAACTTCCGTCCGATTTTGCAGGGGGTCAGGGATCGGTGAACCACATCGGAGAAGGAGATGCGTGTCTACTGGCAAGGGATGTTGCCGACCTCCTGAAATATAGTGGTGGCGGTGGAGCCGCATCAAAGATCGCCGCAAAAGTGTTCAGAGAGTATGGGTCGAATCTTTCGATTCTATTTGGAGAACTGGCACGGCTGATGGGTGTTTCTGGATTCTGGGTGGTGTTCAGTGGTGGTATGGCATATCAATGCAGTCAAAGGGAGGAAATCATTAAGGGGTTTGCAGATGGGATTGATAGTAAATTTCCCGGGCTCAAAATAGAGATACTTCGCAGAACAGAGGAGACTAAAACGGAAGAGGATATAATCCGGTATGAGCGAACGCCTGAAAACTGGCAGGGTGCTGCCGGTGCGGCTCTCTGCGCGCTGCAAGACAAGCAGATGAAAATGGGGATGGAACCCAATGTAAAAATGCTGATAGACGAAGCAGAAGAATCTGTTCCATCTAAAATAGCCGAAATATTCCACACAGAAAGAAAACTGTCTGTTCAGACCATCGTTGGTGCAGCTGGCGCGTCAGGTGGTGGCAAATCATATTTTATCAAGACGGTGCAGAACCGGCTGGAGGAACTCAGTAAAAGCGATAAACATCTCCAGGGGATGAAAGCTGAGGTAATAATGATGGACGATTACCTGATACAAAAAGAGGATCGGAAGCGAGGTGGAATACGGGCGAAATACTCTCTCAAACGGTTATGGACTGATCTGATGACCTTGAACATGGGGCATACGATCCACCACCCCCTATTTGATCAGGTCTCTCGCGTGAGATATACGCGGTTCGGACGATTTCTGGATGAAAAAACCGGCAAGTTGGGTTACCTGCTATCTGAAAATAATACAGGGTTGTTCCGCTGGATTAATCATCTAACTGAATGGTCCGGAGAGGCAGTAGTGAAATTGAAGCCCGGTAAGAACACAATCATCATCGTCGATGGTATTCTGTCGCTGGACAATCCTGTGATCAATAAATTGTACTACGATTACCGCATTTTTGTACATGCGCCATGGATATGGCGACTCTGCGCCGCAATTTCCAGAGCACAACAGGAAAAGTGGTATGAAGGCGCAAATACCGCAGATATTATCGAAAAATTCGTGTTTAAACGACCTGAAGAGGAAGCTATCATAAACGTCACATATCTGGATGCAGATATGATGGTAGAGAACGATTTTTACGAGAAAAGTGTAAATGCCACCATGGAAAAACTTTTGGGCGATGTATATGCGAGTCTTGACAAAACCCTACATGCCCAGTACTATATTGTTTTTGCACTCATGGAAGATCACGGCTATTGTGCAAAAACGGTCTTTGAAGAGAAACTCGAAAGTATAAACGAGTTGATTCTGGAAAGCCGGATAGAGGACATGTATGAAGAGGACGCCGGGATAAAACTCATGGAAAAGATCAGCACAATGGTAGAATCGTGCGGTTACTACCGTGATTGCTGATCTACGCTCTCATGCCCGCGCATGGCGCGACATGCCCTACAGACATACCGCATCGAATCGCTTCGCGCAGCTCCATTAAGTAATCATCCATTTGCGATAGTCTGGTACACATCTGCCGTTCATCCTCGGTAGTCTTGATGATTTCAGCGATTCCACCATTCTTTGTGACGATACGACGCTTTGTCATCAATGCAAGTACAGGATCATGGGTTACGACCAGGACGATTTTTCCTTTTCCAGATAGAAGCTCTAAAGCCGCCTTTTTCTTGATTCCGGCATTTTCAATCTCGTCGATCAGCACCACTGGCGAATCGCTGATGATTGCGATGTCTGCAACCATCAACGCCCTTGACTGCCCGCCGCTCAGTATTGTTAGCTGACTATCTGCGGAAATAGGCTCACCCGTCAGGCTGTTCGCGGTTTCAATCGTCCGTTCAGGCGTATCCGAGTTTTTGCCCCTGCTCTTCGCATGCATCCTCAGGAAATCGATAACCGTCATATCAGCAAGAAAACGCATATTCTGTGACAACTGGGCGATTCTCTTCTTTTTCGTATCCATCCTCAGCCCATGCTCCGGTTCTTCCCCGTTGATCAGTATTTTTCGCTTTGAAGGTGTATCGCCCCTTGCAAGCTGTTCGATGTCTGATATGAGCGTACTTTTGCCAGAACCCGTCGGACCCACGATGCCAACGATCTCTCCGGACCGTATATGTATCTCATCGATGGATTCCGGGTTGCAATCCTTATCAATACCGCCTAAAATCGTGATATCTGAAATATCGGTCATAGTATCTCCATAATCTCATCTAAAATCCCATTCGTCGAATCATTCGGATCATCCTGACTGTTCAGATCATTCAGATCATTCAGATCATTTGCATCCACCACAAGATCAGCGCCCAGATGGTTGGGTGAATAGTCATCTTTTAACCTGGACAATCCACCTCCTGTAATATTTAGCAGAATCGTATCATCCGGATCGATGGAACCTGCATCAACCGCCCGACACAGAGCCGCAACCGCAATTGCAGCCGGACGCAGGATATCCACACCCTCAGCAGCCTCAAACCGCTGTTTTGCATCGCGCGCTTCGTCATTCTCGATCGCGTAGACCTGCCCATCGGTTTTTGAAAGCGCGTCTGCGACACCGCCTTTGATACCGTACGGTGGGTTTCTGTTGGACAATATGTCAGTATACGTCTCTTCGATACGGGATTTGTCCGGAACGTCCTCAGGAGCGATTACGCTCCTATTACCGGACCATGCGTTGAAGATCGGCGCAAACGGGGAACTCTGGGCTAGATGGAGGTGTGGCATCCGATATCCAAATCGCCCATCTCGCATCAGCCGGATGGAAGCTTCCCACGCGGCAATGCCCCCGGTTCCAGAGCCAATCGCCTGGAAATAATGTCTCGGGAGTGTTTTCATCCGCAGCACCGCATCGAGCATCACGATCCCCATACCATCCCGCCGAGCGACATTCTTTGCGCCGCCCTCGTTTCTGAACCCGTCGATAGATCCAATACGGTTGCCAAGCATGATCGCATCATAGTAATCACCATCGACTGCGATCACCCGGATATTGTCAGGGACATCGTTTGTGATCCAGAGGCGGTTCATGCATGGCACCGGTATCACGATAACCAGCGGAAGCCCGACTTCTGATGCAGTCTGGGCAAATGCCCGTGCAGTATTTCCCGCGGAAGAGACCACAAATGTCTTATTGCCGTGTTCAATCGATCGCTGGAGAGTTGCTGGTGATTCAAGCTCTTTGAAGCTGCATGTTTTGATAAAAGCTCCGCGCTCTGGCAGATATCCGCTGAAACTGATGTAGAGATTGTGCAGTCCAAGTTCCTTCGCAAAACCATCGCTCTGGTACGTGACAGGCGCATCTCCCGCGCCCATGCTGCCAGAAACCGGAAGCCAGTCATGGAACTGCCAGATCCCGGGTAGATTCCTCAGGGTGAGCACGCGTTTGGCATACTCGGTGCGGAGCAGCGCGTTGTCGTGGCAGCCGAGCGTGTAAAGATCCTCGACTATGCGGTTGCACTCTAAACATCGCAGTCGGTATCTACCCATACACCGGACTTACGGAACCCCGGTATATAAGATTATCCAATCTTGAGAAAATTTTAGCCTTATTGTGTGAAAATCTGGATGTGGCTGGCAGAATTGTGCTAAAATATTGGCGGGTGTTGCGGTTCAGGTCCAGATGGTGCTTCCATATCCTACGAGCGGGGGTGGTCGGGGCACACTGTCACGCCACCATGGTGTTACAGAAGATCCTGTGCTGCAGAATATGCTCTTCCTTAAAGCAAGTGTTGTATCTCCAAATCAAAAACAAACCTACGTTTCAACTCCACACTCAAAAATAAACCAAAAAATATAAGTATAATGAGGACAGATACTTTATAATGACAAATAAAGCATTATCTGTCATCAAAGGATGTATCAGTCACATACAACTCAAACTTTCCGATTTTTCAAAAAATGATCCGGACACTGGTAAAATCATAACAGATAGGTTTACTGAGAGAACACAACCACATAATATAAATGAGAGACTGGTACTCCTTACCGAAAACCATTTCGATCTCGTAAACCATATTTTCCAATTGTATAGATCGAATCATGTAACAAAACAAGAGTATTATGAGCGAAATCCGATACTGGGCGAGTTCGGACCACAAAAGATATATTTAAAAGGTATTTGTGTAAAAAATGCGGGTAAGAAGTTCGTAACTCCCTTTGATTCAGTAGTAGATCCAAAACATCGATACGCATCCGTATTTAAAGATAGTGCAGCAGATGTAGCTGGTATAGGATATCGTTCATTGAGAAAGACAGCAGAAGAACTCCGTATATTCTTGAGAACGTCGCCATCCCATCAGACAATAGACCGATGGATGAAATCGCCCATGGATGTAAATGAGATATCGATCAAGAATAAAACACCGTCGTATTCTGGATATTACTGCTACGATGAGGAGTATATTAGAATTAATGGGCAAAAATGTTATCGTTTGACACTGTATGATTCGGTGTTCAACATTCCGGTTTCTGAGGAAATATCCAATAATTTAAAGTATGATACTATATTCTCATTCTTAAAGCGATCTTTGCAGGGAACACCTCTGTATGCGATAACAACAGATCATGTTAGGATGTATAAGTCGATAATTGATAAATTGGGGGCTTTACACCAACTTTGCATATTTCATTTCTTCAAATTAATTGGAGATGATGTTTACGATATCCTAAAGTCGGAAAAGACATTATATAGAGATAAAATTGGATTATGTATGTATTTCACTGATATTAAAAACGTATTCAGAGTCTACGATGAAGAGATTGCTATAGGAATGTTTGAGACGTTGATAAATGGTTTTGATGTAATTCCATCCGTTTTGCAGAAGTGTATTCGGAAAAAGATAATTCCAGACTTTGATAGGTTGATTGCGTTTATGCAAGATGGTTTGATCGCACGGACAAGCAATCAGTGTGGGGATTACTATCAACAGACCGATTCCGGGGAGATAAAGCATAAATACAGGACACCTCGGGGGATATTAGCATATCTTGCCAGAAAGATGGAGTATTGAACCACGAAATTTGGTCCGGTACTCGAGCACCACGTAATGTGACAGCCCCCATCAGGGGATACTCTTATATACCATGAGTATCATACTCATTATTATCATAATGACCTTAGAAGTGGGGTCTTATGGAGGTAAATGAAAATGCAGAACATAACGAATAACGAACAAGTAGAGC
>JAYEGZ010000217.1:0-1754 GCA_034659315.1 Methanobacteriota archaeon | reverse complement strand
GGAAATTGAGCGGGCTTGATTGTGAAACACGGACGCTGGTCGAGATGTTTAGCATGGCTGATGACGGTAAGCTTCCGGATGTTGAGGTGTAATGCGGGATTTATATAGTGCTAAAGATACGCTATAGCGTTTTCCGCTCCACTCTCCTTACATCCACAATTCATTTCATAATTGCAGCCTTGACAAACCCCTTGAATAGCGGTGCAGGTTTTTCAGGTCTCGATTTGAACTCCGGGTGGAACTGGCATCCGACGAAGAATCTGTGCGAAGGAATCTCGGCGATCTCCATCCGGTTCATGTGTTTCCCGGAGAAAACCATGCCTTTTGACTCAATCTCACCAATGTATGCAGGATTCACCTCGTACCGGTGTCTATGTCGCTCTACGATCTTCAGGCTGCCGTACAGCCTGTGTGCAAGCGACCCCTCGACAAGCACTGCCTCATAGTTCCCAAGACGCATACTTCCACCCATATCAATGACATCGTGCTGCTCCGGAAGCAGATCAATCACAGGATGCGCGGTACTCCCGAATTCCGAGCTGTTTGCGTCCTGCCATCCAATCACATTCCTTGCAAACTCGATCACCGCAAGCTGCATGCCAAGACATAGCCCGAGAAACGGCACATCATTTGTTCTGGCGTATTCGATCGCACAAATCTTTCCTTCGACTCCGCGTTTGCCAAAACCTCCCGGAACAAGTATCCCATCGAACTCTCGAAGAGACTCTCGAACCTGCTCCGGGGTGCCTTCCAAGTTATCCGCGTCGATCCATCTGATATCAACCCTGCAGCCACACGCGATCCCTGCATGTTTGAGCGATTCCATGATGCTTGTGTAGGCATCCCGGAGGTCGATATATTTCCCGACAACGGCGATGGATATTTGATCCCCGCCCTCATCAGTCAGCTCCATTCGTTCAACCAGTTCTTTCCACCCGGACTGGCTATCACTTGCTTTCAGTTCAAGTTTGTCCATGAGATATACAGATAGCCCTTCTTCTTCAAAGATCAGCGGAACGCGGTAGATGTCCTTAGCATCAGGGGCGCTGATGACTGCGTTAACCGGAACATCACAGAAGAGAGCGATTTTTTCCTTTGCCGCGGCTGGCAGCTTGGATGCACATCGCGCAACGATGAGGTTCGGATAGAGGCCAAGTTCCCTGAGTTCCTTTACCGAGTGCTGGGTCGGCTTGGTCTTCTGCTCGCCCTGGGCATCAACTGGGACGAGCGTCACATGGACGAGCGCAAAATCGTGCGCCGCCTCCTCTCGTTGCATCTGCCTTGCCGCCTCCAGAAACGGCATCGACTCGATGTCGCCAACCGTGCCGCCGATCTCGATTAAGCATACATCTGCTCCGCTTGCCTCTGCCACGCTCCGAACTCGTTCCTTGATCTCGTTTATCACATGCGGGATGATCTGCACCGTGCTTCCGAGATAATCGCCTCGCCGTTCTTTTTCGATTACCGCCCTGTACACCTTCCCCGTGGTTATGTTGTGGTCGCCAGTAAGTTCAGTGTCAAGAAACCGCTCGTAGTTGCCAAGGTCGAGATCGACTTCGCCCCCGTCCTTCAGCACAAAGACCTCGCCATGCTGAAATGGGCTCATGGTTCCTGCATCGATATTTATATAAGGATCGATCTTGATCGCTGTTACCTCGTATCCGTTGCATTTCAGGATTCTTCCGATGGATGCGGTGGTGATGCCCTTTCCAAGACCGCTCATGACCCCGCCGGTGACGATGACGTATTTCATG
>JAYEGZ010000216.1:0-7584 GCA_034659315.1 Methanobacteriota archaeon | reverse complement strand
GCACATCTGACCCGAACACAAGAGCGACCGATGCTCATAAAACATGAATCACTAACCGGATGACTCTTGTTCTTTGCGCCATCGCGTCTTTGCGTTGTTTTCCGATTTAACGAGAAATGCGCAAAGAGTGTTGCCAATCTCTGTCTTTATGTCTTTCGCGTTGTTGTACATCCAACTAACTTCCAACCCGGAGGGCAGTTTTACTCGATTTTTTGTGAAAAAATCGCACGTAGCTTGAGTTACACAAAAGGAGGTATGGTGGGAGAATAAGTAGTAACCTTGGCGTCTCGGCCCCGCTCCCACCACGTTATAGTTGGATGAACTATTGCATAAATGTTACGGTGAGCAAAATGACATTTTTCTAATTACCTGTAGTCAAACACATTCCCGAACATTTGCGCCATCTGCCAAATCCACGTTTACACTCCTGAGCAGATGAATCCCTTGAATCAAACTGATGGCTCAGACCGCAAGAACAGTTATAGTCTGCTCCGTATCGCAGAAACGAGGATCGGTAGCGTGATGGTTGCGTCTGCATACACAGTGACGGCTTTTGCGTTTTCGTTGATTTTTCCCCAGGATTTTGCCTCATCAAGAGTCGCACCTGAAAGTCCACCGGATTCGGGTCGGTCTGTCGTTAACTGGATTGCATAGTCAAATCCCTTCGATGTCATGAGCGTTCCCTGTAGAATGAAATTCTTTGGCACGCCGCCCCCGATGAAGACCGCGCCTGACTGCTCGGCGTCGAAGCATATATCAAGAAACTCGTGGACGTCCGCGAAGACATCGACATTTAGCTGGTTTGTCTGCCGGTATAGCCACGCGTGAAGCCCGATCATCGAATCCTGGACTGCGGGGCAGAATATCGGAACGTCACATTCATAAGCAGCCCGCAGGATCGAATTTTGATCGTCCAGCGACTTGCCGATATCCGAGAGCATCTGCCTGATCGAGATGCGGTCGCCCATACCTTCGAATACAGTGAGCAGGTGCTCTTCCAGCCGGGTAAAGTGAAGTTCTGGTATGAACACATCATATATCCGGTCGATCTGCTCGCGGTACAGCGTATTGTCGTCGACGACATCGCTGCCCTTGTAATGGGGCAATCCAAGCGATTCAATGAGGTCATGCACGAGATTTGCGCCGGTCGAGACGAGCGCATCGATATGCCCATCCCGGATCAAGCCTGATACAATGTTTCTCATGCCTGCTGGCACCATCGCACCGGCAAGTCCGAAGAACTTTGTGGTTGCGTCGCTTTTGAGCATCTCTTCGTAGATATCACAGGCTTGCGCAAGCCGTCCTGCGCCAAATCCGCACCCCCCAAGCGCGCTGACAAGATCGTCAATCTGCATCGCGGGGACGATCTTTGCCTGCACAACCGGATCGTTTAGCTGCGTACCACCGCCGTGTATTGGGTTGCTGTGTTCAGTGTTCATCTATCCCACATATATAAACAGACGGGATATTAATCTTGTGCTGTGCTGCCGTGCCGTGACGTGACATGGTGTGGCGCATCTGGCAGGACGACGAAGCAATCGATGAAACATATATATCAAACGAATCCGAGAGAGTGACACGATGGATGCCGTGACCAGAGAATTAAATGACATATTGCCTGATAATATAACATCAGAACCATGATGGGCCGCCGGGTGGGATATAGTTCGTGCTGATGTTGCATGGAACCAAAGTTACCGGTTCAGGCATATGTCGCAGATGAATACCGGGCATCCCACGACAACATGACTAAGGAACTTAAATACTGCACAAGAAGTACGAAAGATCTGCTGATCGATATGAAGGACACGTCCGAGTTGATGCTTGATCTTGCATACTCGGCTGTGATCTATGACGACCGGGAGATCGCAATGGAGGTCATCCGCCTTGAAGAGAAGATGGATACCCTCGAGTACTATATGCGGATATCAACGATGTTAAGCGCTCGCAGGCTCGATGAGGCAGAGGCGCTCGCAGGCGTGCTGCAGGCTGGCGCCGCCGCCGAAAACATCTCGAATGCCGCGGGTGACATCGCGAAGATCGCACTACTCGATCTCGGGATACCGCTCGAACTGAAGCTTGACCTGCGGGGGGCAGAGGAGACGCTCACCCGGGCGACGGTCAGCGCAGAGTCGTCGATGGCAGGGCGCACGCTTGGCGCTATCGAACTTGAGACTGAGACTGGCATGTGGGTGATTGCAATCCGGCGTGACCGGAGCTGGATATACGATCCTGACCACAGCACCAGGATCCGGGAAGGTGATGTGGTATTTGCACGCGGGCACGACGAAGGCGTACCACTGTTTATAGAGTGCGCGACCTGCGAAAAGTATCATCGAACCACATTTGAGCTTACGCGTGTGCTTGCCGATCTTGACCGGGCTGTTGACTTGATCGTCGAGATGAAGAATATGTCAGAACTTGCGATCGGGCTTGCGTACTCTGCAGTGCTCTTTTACAACAAGGACATCGCCGAGGAAGTGAGCTACATCGAGGATAAGATGGATGGCATGAAATACGAACTCCAGCATTGGGTACTCAAATCGGCAAAGCATATAGACGAGGTGGATCAGCTCCGCGGGCTTCTGCATCTCGCAAATGCGTCAGAAGCGATCTCTGATGCCGCTTATGATCTTGCCGACGTTGTGCTACGGGATATCGAGTTGCATCCAATCATGGCGATTGCCGTGCGTGAGTCTGACGAGGTGGTCACCAAACGGGAAATTTTGCCAGGTTCATCGGTCGCCGAAAAGTCACTTGGTGAGTTAAAGCTTGAAACCGAGACCGGGGTACATATAATGGCGGTTAAACGTAAGAATGGGTGGGTATACAGCCCAAGCGCAAGAACGGTGCTTTATGCAGGCGATATACTCATCGCAAGAGGTACGACCAGCGGAGAGGAACTGCTAACCCTTATGTGTTCATGACCCCCCCGGGTCTTGTCCACATTCGCACCAATATCAAGATATTCGTTAAGTACAAGTAACTGATGTTATCAGTGTGCATAGGTTTGTGGTGTATGGTTGTCGATCAGCGTTGTCTTGCCTGAGCCGATCGCGCCCATTGTTAATCGCGGTGATCCAGCGGCTCTTAAAGAGCTTTCGGTTCTTGTTTGTATGTCAGCCGTGCATCGCGATCTCCGAATTCGGACCTGATCTCAAGCCCGGAGTACCCGATGCCACGCCACTTCGCATCTACCACTAGAAATACCTGATCAACCAGCTCTCGTGCCTTCGTATTGCCAGAATCTCCCCTACTGCAAGACACATATTGAATGTAACGTTTGGGCTTATGAGCTGCTAAAAGTTTGTAGGTACCCTTGTACCCTTTTGATTGATAGGCGACTCAAAACCCTCCGCGCATCCTGTCAAGTGCGCGTATGATCTCTGCCTCGCCTGTGGCATACGACATGCGGACATGCTCCGTACCATATATGCCAAATGCTGACCCTGGCACCGTGATCACGCCGCGCTCAGCCATATCTGCTGCGATGCGGTCACCATCCCCAACCCGCGGAAATACGTAGAATGCGCCCGCAGGTGTCGCACACTCAACATCCATCTCCCGAAGCCCATTAAGCAGAATATCCCGCCTCTTTTTGAACATATCTCGCATCTCTGCCACGAGTTCCTGTGGACCGGTGATTGCCGCAAGCGCCGCCATCTGCGCAACTGAGTTTGCGCACGCCTGCACATACTGATGTACCTTGTGAAACTGCTCGATGTACTCCGGTCTTGCTGCAAGGTACCCAAGGCGCCAGCCGGTCATCGCATAAGTCTTGGATGCTGCATTCACTGTGACCACGTTGTCTGTGAACTCGGCGGGGCTGACATGCTCGCCTTTATAGATGAAAAACTCATAGACCTCGTCAGAAATAATCGTAAAGTCGTGATCCTCGGCAAGTTCTGCGAACGCTTGTATCTCTTTTCTCGATTGGACAGTTCCACATGGATTTGATGGTGAATTCACGATCAAGACCTTTGTATTGCGCGTGATCTGTTCAGCCACCACGTCAGGATCAAGACGAAGATTGGTGAGCGGAACGCTGACCGCTCGCCCACCCGCAATGCGTGATAGCGCCGTGTACGAGACAAAACCAGGATCCGGGACCAACACATCATCTCCCGGCTCAACCAGTGCTTGCAAGCTTATGTGCAGCGCTTCGCTTGCACCGGATGTCACCATGACCTCATCAGGGCTCACAGAGATGTTGTTGTCACGCAGGAACTTCCCTGAAAGCGCAGACCGGAGTTCTACCATGCCCGCACCTGGCGTGTACCTGGTGTGCCCTTCCCTGATCGCATCCATCGCAGCGTCGCAGACATGCGCCGGCGTCGGGATGTCGGGTTCCCCGAGCCCGAGATTGATACTGTCCGTGCCTGCTGCCTCAAACATCTTGCGGATGCCAGAAATGTCGATCTCCGACACCCTATCAGTGAACGATCTCATCGTTTACTCAATTCAAGCGTTGCGGCATAAATAATCATCGCGGTCATTGGAAACTTGCATCAGCTATTCCTGTGGTTATAGGGCGTCGCGATTATGATGGTGCAGGCGATCGTTTTGTGGGCTTGATTTCTTTCCGGAGATGCCGCCAGCACCAAAGCATTTATGTATCCCTGGTACGTTGTTTGATACGACTCCATGCTCAAGCGGGGTGGGGTAGTCAGGACATCCCGACGGGCTCATAACCCGTAGACCGATGGTTCAAATCCATCCCCCGCTATCGATGCACCTTACAAATGTTCGGCTACGCGACTTTTTCATCACGGCTGATGACTGGATTTTTGCAGTCTCTGGTTACGATTCCACAGACGGTGTGCAAGCAGTCCTCAGATACATACCTGACAAAAGTGGCGACCGCGAGTTAGATGGCGTTAGATATCGTAAACTTGATTTTGATGAAGCGTTCCGGTTCGTAGAAGAGATGCGCCCGTCATGGAAAGATCTCTATGTCCCCGAAGATGAGATTTTGCAGGTTCTTCGGGCAGATAAGCGTACACAATCGCTTGCTGAGGAAGATCACCGGGTTGCAGCAATCGTTGATTTCTTGGCGGCGGCTGGCATCCCAATTGAGAGTATGGGGGTCACTGGTTCGATGCTGCCCGGGTTGCAGATTGAGGGATCTGACATCGATTTTGTCGTGTACGGGAATCACTGGTTCACTGCAAGGGATGCGATTATGCAAAAGATGCGGAATGCGCCGGATGATGTGGATATTGACCTGTCACAGCTCCGGATCACCGGGATCAGTGATGAGATGTGGCACCAGATATACGCAAAAAGAGTGCCGGAAATTTCGTTTGACGAGTTTATGGTCCACGAATTACGAAAAGGGAATCGAGGGATGGTCGAAGGTACGTATTTTGACCTGCTGTTCGTCCGCGATTGGGATCAATTACCTGTGCGGCAGGAACGCGGGGTAGATCTACATCGGTGCACCATCACAGCCAGAGTCACCAGCGCGGATCTCGCTTTTGACAATCCTGCTGTCTATGAGGTTGATCATCCGGTCATATCTGAGATTCTCTGCTACACCCACACATACGCAGGGCAGGCGCTGGCTGGCGAGATGGTTGAGGCACGAGGCATGATGGAGCAGGTCGGTGACACGAGGCGCCTTGTGGTCGGGACGTCACGTGAGCCTGACGATGAGTGGATGCGGTCACTCACGTTGCTGGGGCGAGTTTGAACCGCGGAGAGTTTTTGAAGTGTTAACTCGCGGTTATATGTTATTTCAAGCACCCAAAACTTTCAGAAAAAAAGAATCCCCGAATTTCTCCGGGGGACATGGATTAACTCAAATTAAACGATCTTAATCGAGCCCATACTTGATAACAAGCTCGTCCTGCTCACTTGGAGGTACGGGCTGTGAGACTATCACATACTCTGCTTTGTCTACCAGATAATCCAGGGCTAGTTTGAACCGGTCAGGATCAAAGGTGTTCATATTGTCATCGATGACAAAGAGCGGGAAAGCCGGGATATAATTCTCTTTCGCAGAAATCTGGAAGACGAGACCGAGTGTTAGCTGCTCTGCCTTACTCAGACTGGAGAGTGACTGTTTCTTTCCACTCTCGTGCTCCACAATCACATCAAGCGAAGATGGTCTGCCCCGTGTGGTCTCCTCCTTGATCGTGATGTCGCGGAAGGTCGTGAACCCCATGTCATGGTAGATGTTGTTGATCTTGTTATTGAATAACTCCACCGCGCCGCGCACCTCGTGATTGTACTGCGTCTCCAGTTCTCCAATCTCCATCCGCAACTGCTCGAGTCCCTTGTTCTTCTTCCTCGCATACTCTCCAAGGGTCTCTCCGATCATGTAATCCGGGATTTCGGACGTGAGCCGGTCGATCTGTTTCTGGTTGTTCCTGATCTCGTTTTCAAATCCGCCGACCTTCTTTCGCATCTCGTTGAGACGTTCCCTACTCTTGGTTTGTACATTCTTTGTCGCATCCTCGTACTGGCGCTCAAGATTTTCCAGTTCCGAATCTTTCTCTGCGATTTCTCTTCCGATTGCGTCCAGCGTGTCCTTGCGCTCATCCCATTCTTTGTGATACTCCTCTTCGTCGCGCTTTGACTCATCGAGTGACCGCTGTTTCGCCCTGAGCCCATCGACATTGTCCTGAAGTTCCTTTCTATCTGTCTTGAGCATCTTTACCTGCTCATCCTCTCCGCGCATATCCTTGGATAGGTCTGTGGTGCATGCTCGCAGCGCATCTTTTCTCTGATCCAGTGTGCTCAGGGATGTAGTACCACCGCACACAGGACATTCACCCGATTCTCCAAGCAGCTTGTATGCCTTTTCAAGGGAAGGAATCTCTGATGCTTCGCCCGGAACGACACGCTCGCTCTCGCCAAATATTTTCTTCACACCGTCGATTACCCCGAGCAGGCCATCGACCAGATCCTTCCCATTCTTCAGGCTCTTCTTTCTGTGCTCGTGTTTGGTTATCTTCCCGCTAAACTCCACTATACTCTTATCAGGAGATTCGTACATCCGTTCGAACTCAGCGATCTCTTCATTGATCCGTTCGCGCAGCGCACGCGCCTTTTCATACTCATCATGGTACCGTTTCACCTCACCTTCACGTACCCGGAGGCGATCCCGAAGCCCTTCGATCTCCCGCTTCTTGGTGCCAAGATCCCTGCTGACATCGGTAATATCCATCGTGCCAGACTCTTTAGCGATCTTAGCCTCGAGTTCCTGGACTTCGCCCTGCAATTTCTGGATATCGCCCTGCATCGTCTTGATCTCAGCCTCAAGCTTCTGGGCGTTGGTGAGATTTTCGATATACTCATCAAGCTTCTGTTTTGCCTCCCCGAGTTGAGCCTCCTTTCTGCGGAGGTCCGATTCAACGATCTCGGCTCCACTGACACTCTTGACGAACCTGAGCACATCGAAAGCGTTCTGATCGATCTCCAGGACCACCCGGCTCTTCGGCGTGAAGAATGCGATCTTCTCTGCGTTGCGCCATTCGCTATTCTCATCAAAGAATGTGCGGTCGTCCGCCTGAGTTGCCTGCACTATGTTATTTACACGTCGTAGATTGCGCACATACTCGTTATCAAGCTTGATGGTAC
>JAYEGZ010000215.1:0-7588 GCA_034659315.1 Methanobacteriota archaeon | reverse complement strand
TTTATGATCGATGGCAAAATAGAGGGAGAGTACAATCTTGGTAAATTGAAGGAGGAAGATAAAGATAGCAGTGAGAGAGAAGAAAAACTATCAAAGTGGCTATTAGAAATGGATTGGTAAAAACTTTGGTAGTGTCCCAATCTACTAACCATACTCTTGGTGAACATCATGGCCCGACCAAGAATATGGTTATGATGCATGTTATAATAAACTATCGTAGATTGGGACACTACCTGAAGATCCGGTACGACTTCGAAGACCTGTCTACTGAGATAAAAATGGCATCGTGGAATTTATAACATTAAAGAGCCACGAGTGAATCGTTTTTGTTCTCTCGTGGCTCCACATCACAAGGATTGCTTACAGCTTCACAATAGCATTCCTCGGGCACACATCGACAGGTCCATGCGCCTTCAGCAGTGGCATGGTATAGCGCTTGGTTAAATTTAAGTGCCATGGATGATATTAATTACACTGCATGAAACGATGTGAGATATAATCTCTTATTGTTCCTACGGTAGTGATGGGCAACAAATAAAGATAAGGTGATAGATATGGATGGCAACTATGAAAATTCGCTTGAAATAGAAGATGAGACTGACACCGATGAAGACTATTCGCTAACAGAATATGACATTACTACATTCCCAAGTGATTTCAATATTAAGACCATTTTTGATTTTATGGAATCCGAAATATTCAAAGTTCCAGTTTTTCAAAGGAACTATGTATGGGATCTGACGAGAGCGTCCAAACTTATAGAATCGATGATCCTTGGAATACCAGTACCTCAGATTTTTTTATATGAAAAATCCAAAAATGAATTTTTAGTGGTTGATGGGCAACAAAGGTTAATGACTGTTTATTATTTTATAAAAATGAGATTTCCTAAAAAAGAAAAAAGGTATGAATTGAGGAGAATATTCGATGAGATGGGTAGGATCCCGGACGATATATTGCACAACGATGATTATTTCAGCAATTTCAAACTCAAATTACCAGAGAAATTGCCGGATAAGAAGAATAAATTGAATAAATTGAATTATGAGACTCTCGGAGAGTATAAAAACACTTTTGAAATGAGGACGATAAGAAATATTATTATAAAACAAAACTCTCCGGCTGATGACGACTCTGTAATTTATGAGATATTTAATCGTTTAAACACCGGAGGGGTGAATCTAACACCACAGGAAATACGAACGAGCTTATATCACTCTGACTTTTACGATATGCTATATCGGATTAACCTTGACACAAGATGGAGGGGGTTGATTGGTATTCCGGAACCGGATATCCATATGAAGGATGTTGAAATGTTGTTGAGAGGTTTTGCAATGTTAGTAGATGGAGATAATTACAAACCATCGATGGTAAAATTTCTTAATAAATTTTCGAATGATGCAAAATCATTCTCAGAACAAAAGGTCAAGCATCTGGAAAATTTGTTTGATTCGTTCCTGAATAGCTGCCAAAATTTAAGCGAGCGAGCATTCACGGGAAAAACTAACAGAATCAACATCTCCATTTATGAAGCAGTCTTCACTGCGGTTTGTGGAACATCTTATGATAAAAAGTCTCTTAATGTCCCCCCCATAATCAAAGAACAACTAAACGCACTCAAGAATGACGAAGATGTTAAAAATGCTACTATATCAAAGACAGCAAATAAACTGAATGTAGAGACTAGATTGAGAAGAGCCCGAGAAATATTAGCTGTTTAGGTTGATTGATATGGAGGGTAATGGGGGTATTGTTGGGACGAGGTACAAAGAATTTAAAGAGATGATTGATTATCTTGAAACCAACAAAGAGATCTCCTTAAAAATCGTTGCGGATGATAATCTTAAAAAGGTTCTTCTGCTTTCGGCTGCAAGTTATTTTGAAGATGAAATTAAGGATATGATATTAAGTTTTGTGGAGAAAAATTCTGATAATAATCAAATGATTAAATCTTTTGTGAGAAATAAAGCAGTGGAGCGGCAATATCATACGTATTTTGAATGGAACGCTAAAAACGTCAATAAATTTTTTTCGTTCTTTGGTGAAGAATTTAAGGACCGAGCCAAAGGGGATGTTGAAGACAATTCAGACTTGAAAGAATCCATCCGAGCTTTTTTAGAGATAGGAAACTTGCGAAATGAATTGGTACACGGCAATTTTGCTGTGTTCCCTATCGAAAAGACTGTCGAAGAGATTTATAATCTTTACCGTTCAGCTCATCGATTTATTGACTACATGTCTTCAAAATTAACATAGCTAGACAATTATATAACCACGAGATTTACATGGAAATCCCGTGGTTATACCTAAATAAGATCACAGCTTCACAATAGCATTCCTCGGGCAGACATCGATGCAGGTCCCGCACTGGGTGCATTTCTCCTGATCGATCACGGCAACCTTCTGGACGAGCTTGATTGCACCCTCAGGGCAGTTCTTCTTGCAGATTCCACAGCCTATGCATCCAAATTCGCAGACCTCTTTTACGTACTTTGGCTTGTCATGCGATGCGCAGACCACATACACAGGACCGTGCTCCTTTGCAATCGTCAGCACCTGTTGCGGGCAGGCTGTCACGCACGCGCCGCAGCCCTTGCAGTTATACTTCTTGATTTTCGGAAGCCCGTTATCTGCAATCTCGATTGCGTCAAACATGCATGCTCGCACGCAGTCACCAAGACCGATGCATCCGTACGAGCAGGCTTTCTTTGTTCCTGAAAGCAGGATTGCAGCTCTGCAGGTATCTGCGCCGATGTAATCATATCGGTCCTTGCAGTTCGTTCCACCCTGACAGAGCGTGATTGGATACAGGGGCTCTGATGCACTGATATCCATTCCGAGCAGTTCTCCAATCATCTCGAAGGTCTCGGTATCACATGATGTGCACGCATCTGGCGTGATATCCCCGGCAACGACGTGCTCTGCAAAATCAGCACATCCCGGAAATCCACAAGCTCCGCAGTTCGCGCCGGGCATCAGTTCCATCAACGCATCAACAAGCGGATCGGACTCAACATAGAACGCCTTTGACGCCCAGACAAGCATTGCTGCCATTGCAAGTCCGAGTGCGCCAAGCACAGCGATTGCAGGCGGCAGCAAACTCATGAGATCAACAGTCATAGTTTCACCACCGAAAAGTAACTGACAACAATTAGTGCGACCATCGTCGCTGCAAAGAACGCTCCGATGAAGCCGCTGAAGAGGTCAACATTGCGCATAATCAACTTCTCTCGCACAGCCGCCGTCGCAAGCATCACCCATGAGTAGCCAAGACCTGCCGCGAATGCGCATATAATGCTTGCGCCATACGTGTACCCCTCCTGTATGTTCATCAAAACCACACCAAGCACAGCGCAGTTCGTTGCGATCAGAGGGAGATATATCCCAAGCGACTTGTAGAGCGGTGGGCTGAACTTACGTATGATGAACTCAACAAGCTGCACAAACGAAGCGATGATGAGGATGAAACAGATCGTCCGCAGGAATGTCAGATCCTTCCCTATAATACTTGCAGGGCTCAGGAGATAATGATAGATGGGCCACGTAAGGATCGCCGACATCGTCATAACGAAGGTAACTGCCATCGACATGCCTTTTGATGTATCTGAGTTGGTGGTCAGACCAACATACGAACAGAGTCCAAGAAACATTATGAGGAGGAAGTTCTTTGTGAACATCGCATTCACAAAGATCGGGAAGAGATCCTCTGTCGGCATAAATCCGGGTATTAACACTTCGCTCATATTTCATAACCCTCCTTTTGGAGTTGTTTCACCCGTTTACGATCACCCATAATCTTGAAGAGAAGCATCAGTGCAGCAATCGTTAAGAACGCACCTGGCGGTGTTATCATTACGGTTGCAGGCTCAATCGGGAATACTATTGGATCAGGGACGAATGAGAACCCGGGGATATCTGAAAGTGGGTAAAATCCAAGTTCACCACCCTTACTCCAGAGCATCATGAGCTTCAACGCTCCGGTTCCAAGAATCTCTCTTATTGTGCCGAGCAGTATCAGCGCCGCCGCAAAACCAATCGATATACCGATTCCATCAGCTATCGAGGGTAAGACTGAATTTCGGTTTGCAAACGCCTCTGCCCTACCAATGACTATGCAGTTCACAACAATCAGCGGAACAAAGATTCCAAGCGCCTCGTACATCGGCGGCAGAAATGCCTCGAGCAGCATATCAACCATCGTAACAAAGGTGCAGATGATCAGGATGAATATTGGGATTCTGACACCAGGTGGGATCTGATTTCGCAGAAGAGAGACGAAGATGTTTGAGCCAAGCATCACAAAGGTAAACGCCAGTGCCATGCCAAGCGCGTTTGCAAACGACGTAGACACCGCGAGTACCGGACAGAGACCGAGTACGAGTACGAATACGGGGTTATCCTTGATGATACCTCTGATTATCTCTCCTACAAAGGATTTCTTTGCCATTTATGAAACCTCCTGTTGCATCTTTCCAATTATTTCAGCGACTCCAGTGGCGACATATCCGGAGGATATCGTTGCACCTGAGATGCCATCGATCGCTCCGCCGTCACCGCTCAGTTTCAGCCCATCAAGACCGACCCCTGCGAATTGTGCGACGAACCCTTCATCTTTCTGGATCTTATCCCCAATTCCAGGTGTCTCTTTCTGCGAGACCACAACAACTCCAGTCACCACAAAATCAGTGTCCACTCCGACTGCGAGCATTAAGATGTCCTGCATACCCTGCACCTCTGTCATGGCACCATAACCGATCAGGTCGCCACCATCATAAGCCTCGTAGCACAGTTCACCACCCGCGGATTTGAACTTTGTAGCATCAGGAACAACGCCCATCTCGAGCAGTTGTTTGTCAGGGCCACCTGCTGCTTCCGCAAGCTTCGCAAGCTGTTCCTGTGTGACTCCGTACGTCGCTGTCAGGACCACAGCCGCAACCACCGCAATGAGCGTTAGCTTGACAAGTATCATTACAGTGGAATCTTTTGTTTCTGCCATTTTATTTCCCTCCGATCGGCTTTGGTATGGTGCTTCTGTCGATGAGCGGGCTGAAGACGTTCATCATGAGCACTGCAAAGCACATCCCTGTGAAATATGCACCAAAATGGAGCTGGATTAATATCAACACTGCGAGCAGGGTCCCATAGATCAGCCTGCCCTTCTTTGTCACAGGCGATGTGATCGGGTCTGCTGCAAGGAAAATCAGTCCGAGGAAGTATCCTCCGGTCAGAATGTATGGGAGCTGCCAGCCCTTTCCAGTGACCAGTACCAGAAGTACCAGGAGGATGGTGGCACTGATTGCCACTCGCCGGTCCACGTATCTCTTGTACAACACAATTGCGCCACCAAGCAGGACCAGCGCAGGCGATGCCTCGACAAGCCTGCCAGCACCAGTCTCAAGTAAGATGTCAGAGAAACCACCGAGATTTGGCGTTGATGCGGCACCCATAAACGTGGGCCACGCAGCAAGCAAAAATGCAAATCCAACCAGCGCAGGGTGGAATACGAGTGTCCCTGTGCCTCCAAAGATGTACTTTGCCACCGCGATCGCAAACACAGCTCCGATGATCGGAACCCAGAGATTCTCGCTGATGCCGGGTGGCATAAGAAGCGCAAGCATCAAGCCGACCAGCACAGCATTCCCGTCATCAATTGTGATCGGCTGTGAAGCAGCTTTGTAGATTATAATTTCGGCGACAACCGCAGCAATCACGGTTGCAAGAATGATCTTTATTGCAGGAAGCCCGAATAGATAGATCGCCGCTATCGTGATCGGTATCAATGCAGCGACGGTCCCCCACATCACGCTCTTCGCGCTCTCCCTGCTCTTCACATGTGGTAATGGTGATATTGTATATGTCATTCGGATGCCTCCATCTCAGCTACACCATGCTTGCCGTACCTGATTATCTGCACGAGCGGGAGCTTGGACGGGCAGACGTACGCACACATCCCGCATTCCACGCAGTCGCCGATATAGAGTTCCGCACACTTGTCAAACTGTGCGCTGTCAGCGTACCCGTAGAGCAGATGCGGCATCAGACCGATCGGACACTCGTCCACACACCACGCGCAGTTTATACATGGTGCGGGCGGCTCACGGTTCATATCACTCTCGGTCTGCACCAGAATGCCTGTGGTCGTCTTGATTACAGGAACCTCGTCGCTGTACTGCGCCGCGCCCGATATCGCGCCGTTCATGACAAGCTTGACCGGTGTGCCACTACAGCCACCGCATTTATCGATCACATCTTTAATCGATGTTCCAAGCTCAACAAGAACATTGCCGGGAGAGCGCACCGCGCCAGCGACAGTGACCGTTTTCTTAATCATTGGTATACCGTCGTGCACCGCATCATACAGCGCCTTCATCGCACCGATGCTGCTCACGATAACGCCCCGATCCTCAGGCGTGCTACCGCGTGGCACCTTCTTTCTTGCAAACTTCTTGGCAAGCGTGTTCTCGGTACCTGCCGGATAGTATGCCGGTGTTGCGACGATCTTGATGTTACGGTCCGGTATCGTCTCGGTTCGCATGACGTGTAGCGCTTCGGAGTCAAGTTCGATAACAATTGTCGCTTTCTTGGCGCCAACCGAATTCATTAATGCTTTCAGCCCGTACACGATCTCAGAAGGATGATCGAGCATGAGCGCAGCGTTTGATGATAGATCCCCAGTATTCGTTCCGTTGATGATAATTGTGTCAATATCTACTTTTGTGTACACTGTCGGTAGTCCATTTGGTTCGACAATTCCTGAGTCCATGATAATGCGACTCATTTTACTTGCCGACACATCCGCTGGTTTAAAATCCTTTTTTCCCCCATCGTGGGTCTTAATCACCACGCTGAGAACATCCTTGCCAGAAGGATGTGGCAGTTCGGAGATAGCCGTCACTTCTCCGGAAACGCTTGAATGTATCATGGACGTGCCATCGCCAATTAATTGACCGACAGAAACAATATCACCAACACCTACTACGGGATTGCACACCTCGCCAGCGTGCTGCTGTAAAGGAATAGTCACCTGATCAGGCGTCTTCATGGTTGCAATCTTCACTACGGATGCCTCCTGTGTTTCGAGTTATTGATACGCGTGTCGGTATATAAGTCTTGTTCTCACCCGGGGCAGTCCCCCTTGCGGAGGTGCCTGATCAAACACCAGGTTACACATACGCTTCAACCTGAAATTGCAAAAAAAAACAACGCGTAATTTTGATATATACTCAGCATCGGCATAAATTGCGCTTTTTACCGACAGACCAAAAAACACGGGCATAAATTTCACTTATACGGAATAGTTTAAATTTTTAAGTGCAATGAATAGATTATGTTGGCATAGCTTCGTGTAATTTACGATATTAGTCTAAATTCGTGGTTTTATCACGAATTACACGAATAAACGAATTCCGCGAATTCAATATAAACTGATTTGAAAAAGCTTGGGTCTGTGCCGGTTTGAAGTATAACTCCGTCAAAACATGGACTCGGCGGGAATTGAACCCGCGGCCTCAACGTTGCGAACGTTGCGATCTTCCCCTGATCTACGAGCCCTTGTTATCTATATTGTGCCTTTTTGCGCGAACGC
>JAYEGZ010000214.1:0-1773 GCA_034659315.1 Methanobacteriota archaeon | reverse complement strand
ACGTTTTATCGAGGATTGTCTTTGTGTTCGCTCTTATTTTACTCTTGATTTCGGAAAAAGCCCCTTTCTCACTCCCGTGCCTGTACTCGACCGCAGCCGCGATGACGCCGCCGGCATTTGCTATGAAATCAGGGATCGATAGAACACCCCTCTTGTGAAGTACTTTCTCGGCACCGAGTGTTATCGCAATATTCGCACCCTGGATGATGAGCTTTGTGTCAAGTGTGCCAACGTTTTTCTCATCGATGACGTCCGGTCTTGCAGCAGGAACGAATATATCACCGGGTATCTTCAGGAGATCCTCGGTCATCAGCTTTTCCGCATCCTCGTAATAGATGACAGACCCTTTCTCTTCCTTCACTCGTATCAATCCCGAAACATCGATCCCATCCTTATTATATACAGTTCCACTCGTATCACTCGCAGCCACAAGAATTGCACCCTTCTCTTCGAGAAATCTCGCTGCATTCTTGCCCACGTTCCCGAATCCCCCAACAACAAGTCTTGCGCCATTCAAATCCAGATCTATGTAATCCTTCGCAACTTCTGCACATTCTGCGACCCCGAAGCCGGTGGCTCCAATCTCGTCGAGAGGGATTCCGCCAAGCACTCTCGGAAGACCGACAGCCCGCTTTATTTCATCGAATATATAAGCCATACAGCATTCATCAGTGCACATATCAGGACCTGGGATGTAATCGTGAAGAGATTCGATCGCTCTTGCGAACGTCCGCATGAGACACTCTTTATCCGTCGTCTTCGGGTCCGCGATGATTCCGGCTTTGCCACCACCATGCGGGAGCCCTGCCGCAGCATTCTTGAGTGTCATCGCCCGTGCGAGTCTCATTATCTCTGTTGTGGTGATATCCGGAGCCACCCGGACGCCGCCAATGGCAGGTCCCGCGGCGATGTTGTCGATTACCACGATCGCTCTTAATTTTGCGGCGGGTTCGTAGATGTGGATTATCTTCTCGGGTCCAAGATCGTCAGTGCATTCCTCAAAGATTGTCTGGCTGATGTTCATGTATCAGATCCTCCTCTTTGTCCGGTGGTTCTGGCATTCGATGGCTCTTTATCTATAAGGCGATGCGATAAAACTTGCGTACATGTTGGTCACACACCAGATCCTCACCGCAATAAGTGATACGGTCTGGTCATCGTATCCACAGGAGCGTGGGAGACTGGCAAGACCAGTACTCGCTTGAGCATCCATGCATTCAACCAGAGAGTTGGGATACGCCGGCGATCTGGTGATAACTCCTGGCATGGTGCTCTTTGCCTTCACAACCATTCTGACATGGTCGTTCTATGGCAAGCAGTGCCTCGCATACTTTGTGGAAAAGGTGTCAAAAGATGTCCGATTCTACAGGTCTTCCCTTGTTGTGTATTATTCCGTATTTCTGGTGGGAATCGTCGTGGGCGCCGGTGTGATGGACCTTCCGAATGCGGATGCCTGCCTTGAGGCTATCTGGCTGTTTGCGGATATTAACAATGCCCTGATGGCACTTCCCAACCTGATAGGGTTGCTTTTGCTGAACCGGATCGTGGTGAGGATGGTTATGGATTATTTTAAGGCGTGAGTGGGTGAAACCGGGTGGGGTCGCATAGGGGGTGATCGGGTTTAAATATCATGGTGACGTTACTATATGTATGGGGCGATCTGCTTTACATGGCGGGATTAAGGCATCGTTGTTGATTTGTGCCAGTGAACTTGCCGGAGCAGACGGTAGGATAAATATGGAATCGCTATGTACATGCCTTGGACTTAAGTGC
>JAYEGZ010000213.1:0-1782 GCA_034659315.1 Methanobacteriota archaeon | reverse complement strand
GGAAGGATCATCTATTATTTCGGAGATGATGTCGAGACGAGGGAAGATCACACACTCAGCCTGCCCATCAAGGTGAGAGCACAATCTGATGCAGAGTCGATAGAAAATCCGATAGAAAGTTCATCTGAATCGGATGAACCGAGCACGCCCGGATTCGCGGCGGTGGTTGCAGTTATTGGATTATTACTGGCTTACGTGAGGAGAAGAGCATGAAAAGCATAGAATTCCACAATCGAGAGAAAGAAACAAAAGAGATCCGAGCGATACTGGACAACCGACCAACCCTTATCACCTTTATCTACGGACCGATAAATAGTGGAAAGACCGAATTAATCACCCATACGATAGAGAAACTACCAGATGAATACGTTGTCTTCTATATAAACTTAAGGACTAAATTCTTATCGAGTTACGATGATTTCATCGAGTCGCTGTTCGAGATGGAGATGGAGATTGATGGAGCCAAAAGGAAGAGGAGTGAAACGCTCGCTGAGCTGGTTTCATCTGTCACAAAGGTTGCCGGAATACCGATCAACAAGGAGTTTCTGGATTATGTGTTCAAGGACAATAAGCCGAAGAACGCATTCTCCTATATAATCAAATTATTTGAAGAGGTGAAGGCAACAGGTAAGCAACCAGTGTTGATCCTGGATGAGTTGCAGAAGATTGGGGATGTGAAAGTGAATGGTTTTCTCATTTACGAACTCTTCAATTTTTTCATAGACTTAACGAAAGAGAAGCATCTGGCGCATGTCTTCGTGGCAACATCTGACTCGCTTTTCATGGAGAGTGTTTACAGTGAGGCGATGCTACAGGGGCGGTGCAGGTATCTGCGGGTGGATGATTTTGATTGCGGGACTACTGCCGCGTTTCTGGAGGGGCATGGTTTTACTGAAGAGGAAAAGGCGTTGGCATGGGAATACTGCGGCGGAAAGCCAATCTTCCTGACGGAGTTGATTCGTATCGATGAAAAAGAGAAATTCGCAAAGAAGATGCTTACTACGAGAGTGAACCAGTTGAAGGATCTGCTTGACTATCTGGACTATACCAAACCGAGAGTAATGATTGGAGCGGATGGATATCTGGTTGAAAAGGAAGATATTGTCAATATCCTCAGAAGGTTTGTAGACGCGGAACGTATCGATAATGAGGGATTGAACAGACCTGCAAAGCATTTCCTGATCAAAGATAACATCTTGTTCCTCGATCCGGAGGGTGGAATCATCGAGCCGCAATCGAGGCTGAATTTGCTTGCGATACGAGAGGTGTTGAAGGATGTGTGAAATGAGAACGGTTGTTCTGGCATCGGTTCTTGTCGGTCTGCTGCTGCTTGCGACACTTCCGGCATCCGCATCCGCGGGACTTGCAGGTTGGCAGTACCAGCGAGAGATTGCGATTCAGGAGAACTCTGGCGAGACGCTTCGTGATTATCAGGTGCTGGTTGCGCTCGCTGGCAGCGAGTTTCCGGAAGATGCGCAGCCGGATGGCGATGATATCAGATTCACGGATGCGGACGGGCGTGAATTGAGCTACTGGGTCGAGGAGTTCGATGCGGGGTCAAAGCGTGCGAGGATATGGGTGAAGGTGCCTCTGATTCCTGCGAATGACGAGGCAGAGGTTACGATGTGGTATGGGAATCCGGGTGCGGAGAGTGAGAGTGATGGCGAGGCGGTGTTTGAGTTTTTCGACGACTTTGATGAGGGAGTAATCGACAATACAAAATGGAAGCCAAGTCGAGGGGGAATAGGGAATGCTGATGAAAGTGGAGGAACATTAAATCTT
>JAYEGZ010000212.1:0-1790 GCA_034659315.1 Methanobacteriota archaeon | reverse complement strand
TATTATGCGAATAAGAAAGACAAACATGGCGAGAGTGAAAGCAAGTTTGGAGCATTCCTGAAGGGGCATGGCATAAAGCACATCAAAGCAAGGGTTAAACATCCGCAGACTAACGGAAAGGTCGAAAAATGGCACGACCTGTACGAAAAACAACGAATAAAATTCAAGAGTTTTGCAGATTTTGTAAAGTGGTACAATACAGTACGATACCATGAAAGCCTGGATACAAAGCATTATCTTCAGACACCGGAGGATGCATTTTGGTCAAGACTCCTGATGGATGTAAGCTGAACGTCTTCCTCAAGCGGATGGGGGTAGGATTGTAAGAAAATTTAGAAAGTGGAGGGGAGCATATAAAGTCAAAACATTTGGGACTACACAGTTCGAGGCTCTAACCACAAACCTTATGTACGAAGATACGGTAAGGGGGTAGTGATTACTTAACCGATGACAGGTGATAACATGACCATGACAAAAGACGATGTAATCGCCGCAGTCGAGGAGAATAACGTAAAGTTCATCCGGCTGTGGTTCACAGACATTATGGGAGTTCTGAAGAGTTTTGCGATCACAAAAGCGGAACTCGAAAACGCGCTCACTGACGGGATGGGTTTTGACGGCTCGTCGGTTGCAGGGTATCAGGACATCGAGGAGAGCGATATGGTTGCGATGCCGGACACATCGACCTTCCAGATCCTTCCATGGAGACCGCAGGATGATGCAACCGCACGGATGTTTGTGGATGTGCTGACCCCTGACAGGAAGCCGTACGAGGGCGATCCGAGGTATGTTCTCAAGAGAAACCTTGAGCGGGCAAAGAAGATGGGGCTCGATATGTTTGTCGGACCCGAACTCGAATTCTTCTACTTCAAGGACTCTGACGCTCCGGAAGTCCTTGACAAGGGCGGGTACTTTGACTTAACACCGCTTGACCTTGCGACCGATTACAGGAGAGAGACGGTCTTTGCGCTTGAGAAGATGGGGATCCGTGTAGAGTATAGCCACCACGAGGTTGCGCCCTCCCAGCACGAAATCGATCTCAGATACTCCGAGGCTCTCGCCATGGCAGACAATGTGATGACGTATAAGCTTGTCGCAAAGGAGATTGCCAGGAACTTCGGCGTCTACGCAACGTTCATGCCAAAACCGATCTTCGGGGAGAACGGATCAGGCATGCACACGCACCAGTCGCTCTTTAAGGGCGACCGCAACGTATTCTTCGATGCGGAATGTGAATACGATCTCTCGGATCTTGCGCAGAGCTACATCGCTGGACTGCTCCACCATTCGAGAGAGATCTGCTCGGTCTTTGCCCAGAGCGTGAACTCGTACAAGCGACTCGTTCCAGGGTTTGAGGCGCCGGTCTACATCGCATGGGCACGCAGGAACAGATCAGCGCTCATACGGGTGCCGATGTACCAGCCAGGAAAGGAGCTTGCAACACGGATGGAATACCGTGCAGCAGATCCTGTCTGCAACCCGTACCTGACATTTGCAGTGATGCTTGCAGCAGGACTTGAGGGCGTCGAGAAAGGATACGAACTGCCAGCGCCACTTGAGCAGAACATCTACAAGATGAGTGAAACCGAGCGGAAGAAACTGGGTGTTAAGTCGCTGCCTGCAAGTCTGGGTGAGGCGATTGCCGAGACCGAGAAGAGCGATCTTGTGCGGCGAGCACTCGGAGACCACACCTTCGAGCGGTTCATCTCGCTTAAGAAACAGGAATGGGATGATTACCGGATACAGGTCACGACTTATGAAATCGAGAAGTTTCTGCCTGTGATGTGAAT
>JAYEGZ010000211.1:0-1795 GCA_034659315.1 Methanobacteriota archaeon | reverse complement strand
TAGCTGCCGGTAGAACTGATATCTTCGAGACCTCTTCTCAAGTTTCGAAATAACATCTACAAACGGGTACATTATTATTATAAATGGCGTACACGGATAAAAAGATGATGGGGTTTTTCAGTTCCGTGTGCGGAACGGTTGTGGCATGCCTTCAAAGCTCCTGTTTGTGCAAAGCAGGGAGGTTCGCCATCTCTTACACACCAACAGCACCAACCACAATCTCTCCACCCCGTACACCTGCACAGACCTCAGGATCGTAGTACGAATACGCCCGGTTGTCAGGCATGATCGCCTTTACCGGAAAGAGCGCCCGCATTTTGCTGCTCAAGAGCAGCCTTCACTTCACTCAAAACTTTTCTAAGATCTATTTCGCTCGACGCACTCACTTTATCTCTTGTATGGACATGATATGGAAAATTATCAAGTTCAGGATGGTGTGGGGAATTGTCCCACCTACAAATCAAATTCCCTGCCACGTCATGCCAGTGAAAACTGTATTTTGAAATTCCAATTGATCCATCTGATATCACATATTCAAAGCAATGCATCACACTATCACCCGGTAATTTTATTGTAACCCTTAAATATCCTTCTTTTTCCTTAATTTTCTCACTTATTATCTCAAACGACTCTACGGTGGGATCTAGTACCAGACGCAGCTTTATTTCATCGAAATATCTGCGTATACTCAATCCTATCTCCCTTTTGCGATATTCAGCCGCTCCATGATCCGCGTGTGCATATCGCAAAGAGCGTGCCATTCAAAAAAATCCATCTCATCCCCCAATTTACCTTCTCCAAATTTTTTATAGAACACTTCTGAATCCATATTGTATTTCGATTCGAATTTTTTCATGGAATATTCCAATTCCCGCAATTCATGCTCCATCTCATTTGTTTTATATTGTATGAGTTTACTAAGAGTTTTATCAATCAACCCGTCTTCCATACCATAATCTATCAATTTTTCCAGTGTCCGGATATTATACATAATCTCCATCGGCGACATACCTCCACGCGGTTATTATGCAAACATTCTACTTAAGACATCTTAAAAACAGTGGAGAGAATCGCCCAACCAATCACCCTAACTGTTCCCTCTTACGTACCAACCACAATCTCTCCACCCCGCACTCCCACACAGACCTCGGGATCGTAGTACGAATACGCCCGGCTGTCAGGTATGATCGCCTTTACCGGAAAGAGCGCTCGCATCTCGACGTCAAATGCGAGTTCCGTTCCCCGCGGCAGGTCAAGCACGTAGACAATGGCTTTCCTGCCAGCGATTTCGTAGCGCATGATTGTGCCATCAGTAACCAGCCTGTCCAGACTCCCTGTGACCGGCGCAAATCCGGTTGGTACGGCAACATCCACAATCATCATGCCCGTGGAATTGTCGGCTCCGATGTAGATGACCCGCGTGTGAGCGGTCACGATATCGTTCACCGCAACATCGGTTGCATCGTAGATGATATCCAGTTGTAGGTCAGATACCGGTGCAATTTCCGGAAATATCGTGTTGAACCGCTTTACCAGTTGATAATGTACTTCTCCGGTTCCAGTAAGCGTAAGCTGCACCTCAACTGCACCATCCGGCACCCGGACGGTCTGGAGTACATCAAAGTTCCCTGCATCGATTCCGATCTCCTTGATGGTGGCGCCGTCAGTAGATACTGCTACAGTGGCGTCGATATCCCTGCCCTGCATTGTTGCTGCGGTCATCAGTGCTTTTAGTGCCATAACTGTATCTTGTGTCGATGAAAATCCCCCAAGCGAGTTTCTCTGGGATGCGATC
>JAYEGZ010000210.1:0-1801 GCA_034659315.1 Methanobacteriota archaeon | reverse complement strand
GTAGTTCAAAGAACCGGTGAGTGATGTGGATACTGTAATCAATCCCCATCCCGACGATCATCGCGCCAAGACCAACCGTAATAGATGCAAGTTCGATACCGATATACCCCATCGATCCTGCCGTCCATCTTCAGCAGGTCTCACCGTAAAGTCGCCGAATCCACACGCTGCAAACGCGCTCTTCAGTTCTTCCTCTGGAATATGGTGTGTCGGGTAGCCACCCAGTCGCGTCATCAATTCCATCATCGTGTCGGAAACGGGTCCGCAGCAATCGTCGTCCATTGCCAGATGATTTGATACAACGACTCCGCCTGGAACCATTGCCGCATTGATTCTCTCAAAAACGTCCTCCAGACGCCCTTTCCACGCATATAGGACATGGGATACAAGAACAAGGTCATATCCATCGCCAATTGATCCGTCCGTTTCGAGATCGCAACCGATTGTGTCGATACGATCAGAATACCTCATCTCAGAGATGATCTCTTTTGCCAGTTTAACGACTTCCGGAAGGTCGCAGATTGTCCCCCGTAATTGTGGGTTTCTGTCTAACAGTGTCATCGTGTAGAATCCGTGGTTGCCGCCAAGATCGCACATCCGAAGCAGGTCTGGAAATTCCGGAAGTGTCGAAATAAACTCAGTCACGTCCTGAATCGAGCCACCCATTGCACCCTGCCCCCTGATCTTCATAAACTCTGCGCTTGCCCACATACCGGAATCAAACGCATCCAGTGGACCGTTCTTCAGCGTCTCCGGCATCGTTTCCATGATCTCGCCATACTGCGATGTCATCGCGATCATCTCGCCCTGATATGCGGGGGACGACTTCACCAGAAAGTCCTTTGATAGCGGCGCAAGCGAATAATCGGCTCCGGTTTTCGCAAGCAGGTTCAGTGCCACGAGGGCATTCGCGAAAGCCTCGGTGATCTCGTAAACGGTCCCGAGTCTGTCTGAAAGAGTGCGGGCGTCCATCGGTTCTTCGAAAAGCACATCGAAGAGCCCGAGTTTTATTGCTGTGCTTATCACGTTTGGAGCGTATCCCGCATGCAGGATATCATTCAGTTCTCGAAAGTTAGATTTTAGTTCTGGAATATCCATTTATCTCACATTCCGCAGGTCGCCATTTATTTTACATAATTTCTAATGATAGCGGTTTTAAATATCTGAAAAATGTTATTTTTGTCTGTGGTGGCACAACCCACCCAATTTCAACAGTGGATGCTTTACATGTTTATGTAAAAAATATGTATTTTAATAAATCGATTATCTTCAAAAACCAAAAATCACAAGCAATAGCCACTATTCGCCATTTACAAAAAATAGATCTTTTCGCAAAAACACGTGCGGAATGTCAGACATATGAAAGAAGAAGGAATAAACTTGAAAAGGATATTAAAAAATGGGGAAAATTAGGAGAGACTGATTCGGAACTCTGCGTCGCTTCGCTCCTTGCCTCGCCTTCGGATCAGTAATACAATAGCGGATAAGAAGTAAATAAAAAAAACCTCCCGAAATTGCCTGCAGCAACTTCTTTTATCCACAAAACGTTAGTGCAATTCACGTCGCCATTGCCAAACACGCGCCCACCCCACTCATACCCACAGCTTATCCCGCCACTCTACCTCTGCCCCCTCGGATGCCCCTGACTTCAGTCGGGGATCCGCGACTCCATGGGGACATCAAGGCAGCCTATCTGTTTGGGAATGAAAACACTACGTGTTGGGGCCGGTCAACCCGCGCGGTGTTAGACCAGCGATCACTGATTGCCGGCATGGGTGGATACACCCCCTCACGCATTCAC
>JAYEGZ010000209.1:0-7733 GCA_034659315.1 Methanobacteriota archaeon | reverse complement strand
TCAAATCAACTGATTTTTTAGAGTGATAAGCAAAATTAAGCCAATATCTACTGAAAATCGTGCCCCAAGAATAATCGCTTTCTGCGAGCAAAACCTTGAATCACTCAAGAATCCCGGTAATTAAAAATTATCGCTCCTCAAAAAATCCCCGGAAACCACCGCAAGCTTTGTATCTTTGAGACTCCTAACAGATATCCAATGAAAAGAGTCCTTCCACCACCGGAAGCCGGCGTGGCAGTCGGGATCGGCGCAAGACGTGGCGTTACCTGCCAGGAGGTCTCTGACGCAATCCGGGCAGGGCTTCATGATGCCGGCATCGATCTCGCTGATGTCCGGATCTTCGCATCATCCCGGCTCAAGGAGAACGAGCAGGGCATCCTGAATGCAGCAGATTCACTCAAACGCGAGATTGTGTTTCTGGAGGATGAGACGATCAACATGCACACGCCGCCGTCTCACTCTGAGGCGAGCAGGTTCGGCATCGTTGGCGTGGCAGAGCCATCTGCGCTTGCACTCTCCGAAAAGAAAGACCTGATACTTAAGAAACAGAAATACGGAAACGTCACCATCGCGATTGCACGATGATCTGCCAGGATCAGCGGTTGCCGGTCTCCAGCCTGAAATATATCCGTCTATTGTTCTTCCCCTTGTTCTCAGCTTTCACGACCTCGATATGCCCGATCTCGCCGGTGTTCCCGACATGCGTGCCGCCACATGCCTGCGAGTCATACCCCACAATATCAATCACGCGAATCTCCTCCCGGTCCGGGAGATCCATCTTTAATTTCACGATCGAGGGTATTCTCCGGGCTTCCTCCTTTGAAAGAATCTTTATCTCTACCGGAAGATTCTGATCAATGATCTCATTTGTTTTTTCTTCAAACGACTTGATCTCTGACCGGTCAAAGTCCAGCAGACTGAAATCCACCCTTGTTTTCGCCTCCCCGATCCGGTTCCCCGTGATCAGCGCACCGGTCTCCTTGTGAATCACTGCGCTTAACACATGGCAGGCGGTGTGCGACCGCATGAAGAGATACCGCCGCTCCCAGTCGATCCTTCCCGTGACCCGGTCGCCTGCTGCAAGCACTGAACCGGAATCTGCGATTGCGACCTCGTGACTGATCAGATCATCCATCTTCCGCGTGTACGTAACCGGAAATTCGCGCCCGTCCTCTTCCCGCACGAGAACACCTGTGTCATGCGGCTGTCCGCCGGAATCGGGATAGAACGCGGTTCTGTCGAGCATAATGAACCGATCATCTGCCACATCCATAACTGTCGCTTCAAATTCCCTTGTGTAGCAGTCCAGTAGGTATAGTACGTCCATCCAGCGTCACTTCCCTGTAGTAATCTGTTCTCCAACCATCATGTCCATCAGTTCAAGAAACTCATCTTTGCTCCCGCGTGGTATGGTTGCTCCCGCCGCGATGTTGTGTCCGCCGCCGGTACCGCCAACACTTGCTGCGCATGTCCCGAGTGCATCAGCAAGGTTCAGCCCCTGCCTGATAAGATTCTGTGTCCCGCGTGCGGAGACCTTGAGCCCGGCATCGCTCTCCGCGAACGCAAGGATCGGTGTGTCCCGGTTTTTGGAGTTTGACAGGCTCATGCCTGCGACGATGCCAACGATTGTGTCCCGAATCGCACTGCCGGCATCAAAGTACTGGACATGGTCAAGTTTCGTGATGCCTCGCTCTCTAACGAGCTTCAGACCATCCACAAGGTTTTTCCGGTGATCTTTAAGCAGGTCGTGCGCTTCTGTAAGCTTCCCCTCCCGGTCGCCAAGGCAGACCGCAAGACCCACGTCAGCGAAACCGTAGCGTGCGGTAGCATTGAGCAACGTTGAGTATTCGGATGCATCCCGCATCTCGGTGCCTTCCTTCTCCCTGCACAGCGTATACACCTCGGTTACCAGCCTGTGGAGGTGATAGCTGGACATCCGCCGTGAAATGCAGTGCTGGACCAGCGACGAGACTACTTTCTGCTGCTCTTCTTTAGTAAGGTCAATCCACCGCCTCCACCGTTCACCACCGGCGCCGATGCCAGCTTTCCTTAGAAACTCGATGCTCGCAGCCTCGTTTCCGGTAAGTCCTGGAAGGTAGGGGTCAGAAGAGTACAGCAATAACCTGAACACCTCTCGCGTTTGCTTCCCAAAAAACGAGAGGTCCTTCTTGTAATCGAGAACCCCGCGATCACTGCCCTGCTTCAGGATTTCCCGGTTGCATCCGACCAGTTTTCCAAATTTCCTTGCCTGCAGGTCGCCAACAGCGCCCACGATCGCAAGGTCGGCTAAGTCTCCGGACTGGATTCCCGGGCAACGGAGGGATTGCGCAAGCAAGTATGCGCATCCTGCACCGCTAAGCTCGGTCGAGCCATCTATGCCAAATAGATGTGGGTTCAGGTGGTACGGAATACGTCCGGCACCGTCCTGATCGATCTGGTGGTGGTCCGCGATCACGACGTCCATGCCGCGGGGCATGTCAGAGAGCATCCCGCTCCCAAGATCTGTGAAGACTGTCGGGAGGTTCGCATCAGCAACCTCCTCGAGAATTCCTTTGTCCAGTTGCTTCACGAACCGCACACCATGCTCGATTCCCAACCGATCGAGCGCATGGCACATGATTGCAGCTGCGGTCAAGCCGTCGGCATCGATGTGCGACACGACCTGTACCTCACCGTGCTTCCGGATTGCGGAAGCGCATTCATCAGCCCTCTGTTTCATGGGGAGGTGATCGCTCATGGTTCAGGTTCCTCGGTTCACTCCAGCAGTTCCCGGATCACCCGTCCGTACACCGGTCTTGCGATCAAGACGCCGATCAAGACACCGACGATCGTGGTTATGGCAAAGCCCTTCAGCGCACCGAATCCCATGAAGAGAAGCGGCGACATCGCGATGATCGTGGTTGCTGCGGCAGCGAATATGATCGCAAACGCCCGTGCAATTCTGGAGAGATATACCTTCCTGGATGGCATCCTGCCCTCATACAGTACCTCGTCAGTGATGATCACCAGATGGTCGATTCCTGTTCCGATGACTGCGATGATGCCTGCGATCGCAGGAAGGTCAAGCTGCCAGCCTATGAGCGATGCAAAGCCAAGGATCATAAAGACCTCGCTTACCGAGGTTGCAACCATCGGAAGGAGAATATTCTTCTGGCGGTACCTGCGGAAGATGACAAAAGCCACCATGAGCAGCGCAAGGATGCCTGCAAGAATGGTCTGTTTCCTGAACTGGTCGCCAAGTGCGGCAGGAACCTGCCATGAACCAATCACATCGACCTCAACAGGGAGCGCTCCTGCCCGGAGGTGTATGTAGAGTTGTTCCACATTCTCCCGTCCCACGTCGCCAGTTCCAGTGGTCGCAACGAATGAGTACGATGGTACATTCTGGTTTTTGTCGTAGAGTTCCTGAAGATTATCTGCAAGTTCGGGGTCAAGCGGTGCCGAGAATATCACCTCGTCATCAAGAAGCATGATTAGCTCGTGCGCTGCCACATTACTGACAGCCCCTGACTCAACTGCCGCATCCCGGATCGCATTTGCGCCAGTGCCGTCCACCGTGAAACCAACACCCCATGCACCATCTTGCATCCGGGGCATGTCCACGGCTGTTATGTGCTCGCCCCATACCACGTGCTCGGTCGCGTTTTCTACCGTCTGAATCCTGATCTCAAACTTTCCCGGTGTTGCGACAATCTCCATCGCCGTGTCAAGATCAACACCAGCAAGGTCAACCAGGAGAATATTCTCTTCGACCGGCGTGATTGGAACATCCTTCAATCCCCAGATGTTTAATTTCTCGCTTAATATCGCCTCTGTCGTCTCCTGGGTATCTTTTGTTACAGTCTCCGTAAATTCAGGGTTCCCTCTGGCATCCGTTGCAATCGAGCCGCCGACATCGGAGAGCGCATCTGATAACTCGCTCTTGCTGACTGCGGATCTGATCTCATACATATCGCTACCAAGATACAGCACCTCACAGTCCAGTTGCTCTGAAAGATATTCCCGGATCACATGTTCCTTGTTTATTGTGAGTGTGACTTCACTTCCGTCGACGTACGCGTTTCCGTAACCAACCGCATCAACATCATCTTTTTTGAGTGGTTCTGTGGTCTTGAATATAACTTCGTCGTCGGATGCCTCGATGATCTCAATGTCTCCAAACACACCTGCATATTTCTTTTCGATGATCTGTGCAGGATCAACCTCGACTCCGGCGATCGCACCCTCTAACTTAAGCTGGAGACTTGTCCCGCCTTCAAGATCAAGCCCATATTGCAGATCAGACGAAAAACCACCGTCGTGACTGTTGTAAGCCGGGTGAATTGCGATCAGGGAGATCAGCATGGCTGCGATGAATATGATAACCCTGAAATCCTTGTGTAGTTTCATGCTCTCCGCCCCCTTGGCTTTGACAGATGCCATTTCAGTATTCCGGTATTAAGCATCCATGTATTCATCAGATCGGCAGCGAGACCGAAGAGAAGAACCGCTGAGATATCACTTATGATGCTGATCTGCGGAAACGACGGGACGATGAGATATGAATATGTTGAAACAAAATACATCATCAGAAGCGCGGCAAGCGTTGTACCGGTCATAGTAAGCCCGGTCGTCATCGCGCTTGTGACCTTGTCATCGAGGTTGCCACGCCGTTTGAGAAGCCTCGTCGTGAGAAGAATATCGCTGTCCACTGAGTACCCAATCAGCATTAGAAGGGCTGCAACTGTTCCAAACGAGAGTTCGATGCCCATTATCACTATGAATGCGGCTGCAATTACGATATCTGAGAATGCAGAGAGTACAACCGCAACCGAAGGCATAAACGTCCGAAATATCAGGAAAACTACGATTGCCATGAGGCAAAATGACACTATGATCGCTTTTATCGCCTGTCCCTGCAGTGCTTTTGCATATACTGGATCTGCCTGCTTAATCTCTGGTGTCGCATACTCGTACTCGGTGTTGACCTTCTCAACAAGTGATTTTTCCATATCGGCATCCATCGGACCGAATCTTAGCATCCTGCGATTGCCTGATTTGCTAACACCGGTGAGTGGGTAATCAGCAAACGCGAGTTTCAGAGCATCGTCGTGCGAGTCTACTGTGGCAAGTTCAACGATCGTACCCCCTTCAAACTGGAATCCAAGACGTACCGGTGAACCGGTGGCTACATACATCCCACCGAGGACGATCAGTGCAAGTGCAAGCACGATCAGCGGTGGGGTGACCAGTTGCTCTGGTTTGTGCGTTCTTATGTAGGTGTCAAACCTTGCTACAAGGTTTTTTATGTTACCCATTTATTGTTTCTCCTTAAATTAAATAGCATCAGCGATCAGTTGCGCCACACTGATCCCACTCACACTCCGATCGAGCGTATCTGTCGCCATAATCCCTTCGATGCCCGCAGAGAAGATGCGTGTGGCTGCATTGCGAGCAAGAACCGGGTGAATACACGCGACAAACACCCTGTCTGCGCCGTTTTCCCGGAGTAAATCAGACGTTTTCACAATCGTACCCCCGGTCGAGATGATATCATCCAGTATAACCGCATCTTTTCCGGAAACATCGAGTTTCTTTGTCTTTATTGTCACATTATCCCCACTATGCCGGGTTTTTTCTATGTAATCAAAGTCAGCGCCAAGATACTCAGCCACGGATCGTACGAGATCGATAGCACCCTTATCAGGTGCGATGATGACCGGACTGTCCAATTCATCCGTCTTCGTCTTCATTGATGCAAGATGTGCCCCGATCACATGTGCGGCATCAAGATCGGTGGCATCAGCATCAAAATACTGAAGCACATCCCTGTTGTGGACATTTATGGTAAACACCCGATCAGCCGTGATTGCGCGTGCAAGCGCTCGTGCACTCACAGACTCCCCTGACTTGAACCGGCGATCCTGCCGCGCGTAACCGAAATAAGGGATGACTACATCGATCCTGCCTGCAGCGTCACATGCATCGATCAGTTGCAGGAGTGCGATATAATCAGAATCGGCAGGCGTCGACTGGATGATTACGACGTGATCATCGATATCAGGTACACGAAGGTACTGCTCCCCATCAGGAAAGCGAAAAAATTCAGTGCCTGCCAGGCGGCATTGCATTGCACGGGCGACATTACCTGCAAGCACCTGGGAAGAGGGTCCGGGTATGATGTACATCGACGTTTCCATTCTAAGTTCTCACTATGTAGCGTTGGTTTGATGGCATTAATACCTTTTGATTGTGAGGGGCTTTGGGACAAAAGTTTGGGACCGATTTTTTACACATGCATAATATTCGTTCTCAGAACATCTGATAAGGTAACACTTCGTAGAATTGGCCTCGTGAGGGGTGTGGATATTGATACGTAGGTGTTTGGCAGATGCGAAAAAACCACGAGAGCACCCAACCAATATCAGCCCACATAAAAGCCCGGGTTGCATACATGCTGCCCATATCCTATAAGACTGTACCGAGCTGGATTACGAGGAGTACCCCCGAGAGTGACTGTATAAGCGCGTATAGGCTGCGTCTGGTGGCAGGCTCCTTTAATGAGAAAGGAGCGAGAAGGGTGACATGGATTGGGGCGGTGTAGTGCAGGAGTGCGGCAATCGCGACTGTTGTACGCTTAACAGAGATGAAATATGAAAGCATCGTTCCCGCCTGCAAGATGCCTAAGTCAGGAAGATGTGCTGCCTCACAACACCCTCGATCTCGCTGATGCTCTCAAGAACCGTGATCTCCTGCATCCTTTTTAGCCGGTCAGCGTTCTCGATGTCCACATCCCGCATGTAGAGGGTCATCTCATTCCCGTCCGGCAGTAGCGTCGTAACAGCACCCTCGTACTGGTCAGCAGGGTAGATGTAGATCGGTATTTTCGCTTTTGCTGCCTGAGCTACGCCGTTTGTGAGAAGCGAGTCAGCGATCCCGTACGCAATCTTTGCCGCGGTGTTCGCACTCATCGGGCAGACCAGAAAGAGATCGAACTTGCCCATCTGGAGCTGCCCTGCGATAAACGGCGAGTTTGCGCCGTGCTCAACACTCACTTTTGAGAATAGCTCTTTTAACTCCTTCCAGAGATTGTACCATTTCATCACAAGTTCGCCGTTTTTTGAGAGATACACCTTGATATCCAGATCATAACGCTCCGAGAGATCCCTCATGATCGCAAAAGTCTCTTCTATCTGATCGCCGCATCCGGTGATCCCCCATGCGATTCTAAGCATCCGCATCACCTCTCGATTCCTTAATCATTTCTGCAACCGAGATTAAGCGGTCGATTGTCCTGTGCATGCTCCTGATGCCGTCTGCATCTGCGCTGACGCCTTCCGCGCCCTTATCCTTCGACCAGAATGTGCCTCCGAGATTCGCACCAAACGAGCCGCCGCCGACAGGTAGCATCTCGCTGATCACATAGAAATCAAGAATCGACCTGATCGCAAGTTCCTGCCCTCCGATCCGATCGCCGCCCACCGCCGCGGCTGCTCCAACCTTGTTTCGGAGCGCAGCCGGATCTTTTGCAACAAGCGCACGGAACCTATCAAGCATCGTCTTGGTCTGCCCGCTCAAGGTCCCCTGGTAGACCGGCGTTCCTATGAGCATGGCATCAGCCCAGAGGAGTTTCTCGTATATCTCCTCCATCCCGTCCTTCTGGATGCAGCCCTCACGCTTCTTGACGCAGAAGTCGCAGTGTTTACAGAAGCCGATCGTTCTCTTTCGGAGGGTTATGTACTCGGTTTGTGCTC
>JAYEGZ010000208.1:0-1843 GCA_034659315.1 Methanobacteriota archaeon | reverse complement strand
TCACACCGGTGCATACAAAACAGTTGTATTCGCTGTATCAGAAGCAGTAACGCCTTCGTCACCGGGGCACTGTCTAAAAACCAGTGATTTATCAACGCGGAGATCGCCGAGGGCACAGAGTTCAAGAGCGTTAACTGCCGAATTATTATTTTAGGGGCTAATATGTTGCTTCCGTCCGTCCTGTTCAACGGCACATTAGGTGATAATTCCATAGCCCACATGAAAGTAACATAGCTTGATCATTAAAAGTATCCTAAATTTTTTGTTGCAAAACTTGTCAGTTGTCATTTGCATTCGCTTAATTCCGCCGATAGCATGCTCTACCAGAACTCGGATGCTACAAATAACCTTATTCTGCGCCTTCTCTTCACCCGTCAATTCTTTTCCCCGTGGCTTCTTCTTTGACCTCCTAACACACGCATCTGGATAATCATTATCAACGCCTGTGAAACCCAAATCTAGCCATAGCGTTATGCCTTTTGGGAACATCTCAAATATTGGTATTAATTTCTGGACATTGCGGCATGCATTAGACCTGTTGAGATTAAATAATGGCCCTACTATTAAAAGCCATAGCATGGAGATGTGGTGAGAAGAAGAATTGCTTTTTTATATGTGCGCGGGGATTATTATCTGTTGCTGGGTAACTGTTGGACAGCCTTATAAATAGGTGGGAGTTATATTTTATATAACGAAAAAGAAAAAGATGAAATGTGAAAGGGGAAGATTTGGAAAGGTGTTGATATTTGGGGTCATATTCACAATGCTGGCATTCTTAAGTGTTAGCTGTACTTCTGCATCCGTTAATTCGATACAACTGACCACGAGTACCGCAGATGATATACATCCGTCTTGGAGTCCGGATGGCACGAAGATTCTTTTCTCATCAAACAGGTCTGGGAACTATGATATATGGGTCATGGATTCGGATGGTTCGAATAAGGTCCAATTGACCTCGAACTCGTCATATGAGGCATATTATCCAGTGTGGAATCATGCAGGCAATAAGATTGCGTTCACTCGCAGGTATCCCCTTGAGCTTTGGAGGGGTGGAGGTTATGCAGATCAACTATGGATTATGAACTCAGATGGTAGTAATCAGCAAAAACAGAATGTTAATGACACCTGGCGTCTAATCTCACCCACATGGTCGCCCGATGACACGAAGATCGCTTTTGCTACTCGTTATCTTGGAAATATATACTCATACAATATTGCAGCCGCCACAACAACAGATATAACACCTCCGGTCGAGGAATGGCCGAGTGGCGTTATTTCCCGAGTCTCTTGGGGCCCCACCGACCGCATCGCATACGATAGATGGCCAGTGGGTATTCAAACAATCGATTCGAGTGGTGGTGACTATCAGGTAATAGTACCTGAGTTTGAAATCGGACACCCCCCAGTGGAACCCGATTGGAGCCCTAATGGGGCAAGATTTGTTTTGAGTCTTTGTGGTGCTAATATGGAGAAGTTGGATTTGGCGCTTGCATGGAACATCCCCAACAGCAGGGAGGAGGTCTTAGAAAATACGGCAAGTGTGGACGAATGGCCATCCTGGAACCCAGCAAATGAAAGCGAAATTGTTTTTATGTCTGGTGGAGACTATTTTTTTGGCAGTCATGATATCTGGTTGATGGCAATCGGTCCAACTCCTGAAGAACACGATGTTCTTGTGACGTTCGATAAAGGGTTCTTAGATGTTCCGCTAAATATCCTATACGATGTAGTAGCCAGTGTGAAAAACACGGGAACAGTTAGTGACACGTTTAATTTGGAAATAACAAATAACCCCTGTGGTCTAAGCGCCACAATTACACCGTCGGACGTAACACTAAGTCCA
>JAYEGZ010000207.1:22008-25874 GCA_034659315.1 Methanobacteriota archaeon | reverse complement strand
TTAATCCATCGCGTAGGTGAGCATGAGTACGCACATAGCACTGGGGCTAAACTCAAGCAGATCACGATGGAAGATTTTCCTGAAATATAGATCTATGGTTGCGATTCATGAAAGCACTATACTGAACTCGGAATATACCGCGACCTTGGTGTCGGAGGGTAGGGGGTTGGGCAGGTGAGGATATTCTGCGAACTCTTTTCTGGTCATCCCCAACTTTCTTCACTCCGATTCGATCTCGATCACCAGCGCGCCGTGCGGACAAGCGGTTATACACGTCCCGCACTGGATGCACTTTGACTCATCCATCGTAACACTCCAGTCCGGATCAAACGAGAAGACAGAAACCGGGCAGATGCCGATACATGCGCCGCAGTGCACGCACTCACCATCATCCCGAACGATCGGATGCTCAAGCACTGAGACGGACGCACCTTCTCGCTCAAATGCGCTTGCAACGCGGGCGCAAGAATCTGCCGGCACCTCGAGCACGATCTCGCCGCTCGTTGCATCAAGGTCTGCGCGATCCACGTTGATCGCGACGCCTGTGCTGAGGATCACCTTTGCGAGCACAGGATCGTGAACCGCCGATGGAATGCGAACGACCATCTTCATGCTATCACCATTATCCTTGTCGTCATCATCATCGCCCTCATCTCCGCACCAGCAATTTGCTCAGATCGCCGCTTGTGACCATCCCAATGACTTTTTGGTCATCATCGATCACCGGAAGCGCCGAAATCTTGTGCCGTTCCATTTTTCGTACCGCAATCTCGACAAGCTCATCAGGCGTGCTCGTGATCACACTTGTTGTCATTGAACTCCTGACATCACCAGTCTCACCGCGGGCTACCGCTTTTGAGATGTCCCATGAGGTGACGATCCCGATCAGGGCACCGTCATCCAAGACCACCGGGAGGTGGTTGAAGTTGCCCTCTGTGATCAGTTCGGCTATGTGTTTGATGTCCACATCTATGCCGATGGTGTGGACCCGTCCGGACATCACGTCTCGCACAAGCGGCTGCTCATGGATCTCCCGCATCGGTTTTGCCGTGCCGTGTGCCCTTATCTGCTCGGCTGGGCTGCTCATAAAGAACTCACCAGCCATAATCCACTCTTTCAGTTCGCCTGCAATCATCCGTGCGGTATGAAAACTCGAAAGCGAGGCAGTCCGCACCTCTTTTCCGTCAAGATCGATGATCCCTGACTTGAGTTCCTCGTACGTAACATCCCTGATCACAGGGCGATTCCGCCGTGGAATTCCATAATCGTAAACGCTCGTCACGAGTTCGGCATCGCTGACCCCTGCTGCGGCTGCAATATCCTCATCAAGGATTGGGATCGGTACACCGACGCCAACATACATGCTGATGCCGTATCTGTGGAATGCAGCCCCGCGAATGTATTTCGTATCCATATCCTTAAGATCGCCGCACGTCATCAGCGTCCCGAAACGGTTGTCCGGGTCGTGCTGGGTTCCGCTGCCGATCACATACCCTTTCGCGCCTCCGAGAAATATCCGCGTGCCTGTGCCGATCGTCCTGAATTCTGGGTCGTTTGAGATCGGTGATAGCACGCCAGCCCCTGAATAAGCGACATTGCCGAATCTTGGCAGGATCGTGCCAAGATATGTGTATATGGTGCGTTTTGTTGAGTTTGTTGCGGCAGCGTACCGCTGGTATGCGTTTCGCGGGTTCACCATCATAGTCTGATTCAGATCATCGATTGTGATAGTGGTATCCAGCATCTTGCGCGGATAACAGTCAGTTCCGGATGATTCGGCATGTACATCGATGCTCTTTCCGGCGATCAGATCCTCGATCACATGCCCTCCGCCGTACGATTCATCCGATATGGATGGCTGTGTTGCGCCGAGATATGCATCGACCGCGGCAATCCCGGAGTATGCCTCGACATCGTTTAAATATACGCGCTGCATCCGGATCGGTGGATCAGAGTGCCCAAAATTCAAGAATACGCCTGATGAGCACATTGCCCCGAATGTGCCTGTCGTGACTACATCAACCTCCCGCGCAGCTTTCCCTGCCCCGTTCTCTCGCACGTATTCGGTCATCTCCTCTGCTGTGAGGATGCAGGCGCTGCCGTCACTGATCCGCTCGTTGATTTCGGATATTGTTTTCGCTGCCATTCGTTATATTGTAATCGATTTCATTATATTTATAGACATTCCACTGCAGAAGCATCTTCTTATGTTGCCTGGGCACTTTATAGATAATGATATGCCAGGAATCGCCAAAATCATTGCGGGGCACCCCCCCATGAGTTCCCTGACGAAATGTATTTATAGGGCGAAATCCAACCGAAAGATGTTATGAGAACCTTAGAATTTACACATGATGCTACCGATTGCAAGGGGATTGAAGATTTAAATGGACGCCAGCATATATTTCAAACTTCTCTGATTTAACTTATCGATGCAATTATCCAATCAATTCAACAGTCCGGAAGCAGTGGAGGATATTTAGCAATAATTACTTAAGTTATATTTTCCTTGTCCCGGATTTGTCAATCACTGGCACAGGGAATGATATAACATGTCAGTGGATTTATATTATATGGGAAAAAAGCGTCCGTTGTATATTGAAAAAGAGGCATATACTTCAAAAATCTTCAGATATCTTCAGATATATCGCAGATGTATCATCGAACAGCCAAAACCCTATATCGGGCTGCTTCGACCAGAAATCGCTGCGATGGATCTTGCGCTTCCTGCGTCAAGCGCGCTTCTTGCCACTTATCTGCTAACAGGTGCTTTTCCGCCGCTTTTTCCCTTTGTGCTGGCAGTCATTGGCGGATACTGTGCAATTGCCAGTACTTATGTCTTTAATGATTGCTGCGACATCGATATCGACACGATCAACCTGCCGGACCGCCCGCTTGTTGCAAGCGAGGTCACAAAGAAACAAGCACTTATATATGCATTTCTTCTCTTTTTGATTGCAGCAGCCGTTGCGCTGTACTTAAATTTCGAATCACTCGTGGCGCTGCTTGCTGCGACAGTTTCGATCAGCGCATACTCAGCAATCGCAAAACGCGCCACATTCTTAAGTTTTCTGCCGGTTGGGATTGCGTACGGGCTTGTTCCGATTGGGGTATGGCTTGCGTTCGATCCTGCCGGTGTGCTGAATATTGGCGCCGTGCATTCGTATGCAAGCGATCCTGCTGGCGTGTTGCTACCGCTTCCGGCAATCTTATTTGGCGCCATGATCTGCATCACTGACTGGGGGTTTACGTTATCAGGCGTGTCACGTGACATCGAGGGCGACCGACTCCGCGGTGCACCGACATTTCCGGTGACTTTTGGTGTGCCGGTGACATCGAAACTTGTGATGTTCTGCTGGATTTGTGGTGTTGCGCTTTCGCTTGCCATCGGGTACACCGCACACCTCGGGCTGATATACTTCGCGGGCGCAGGCATTGGCGGGTGCTGGATGCTGCTGCAGGCAGCCGATTTTGTGCGAAATCCAGTACCAGGGCGGGGTGGGCGATTGTTTTTGCAGGCGTCGTCTTACCGGGCTGTGATCTTTGTCTCGATGATTGCAAACATCGTGGCGTTGTGCATGGCAGGGCGCGGGTTCGGGTTCTGATGGCACCCCAATCTCCAACATGCCTGGTATGGGGCTCAGCACCACACCCAATCACCATCTTTACCGATCCACGCCACCGCGCACAAAAGCAATCTCGTTCATCCAGTGCCAGAACTTCTAATTGATTATTATGCACTTTTGTGACCATATCTTGGATAAAACAATTGATATGGAACCACAGATGGCATAGAGTGTCCATGGTTATCGGAGCCCCCGTTCGTGGTATTTGGTTGAGTCTTAACCGGACACATACACACTTAC
>JAYEGZ010000207.1:0-21908 GCA_034659315.1 Methanobacteriota archaeon | reverse complement strand
ACTTTTGTGACCATATCTTGGATAAAACAATTGATATGGAACCACAGATGGCATAGAGTGTCCATGGTTATCGGAGCCCCCGTTCGTGGTATTTGGTTGAGTCTTAACCGGACACATACACACTTACACCCACGAGAACACAAAGCCGGCAGCAATCCGATATATTTACATCACCAAAACGCACATAAATAGATATCATGGAGATCATATTCGATGACATCGGAAGTTATCCACTCCCGGAGGGGGCGAAAGACCGTGTTCAGCAAGCGTTTGCGGACAAACGGCACAACGAGGTCAGCGAGGTCGTCTGCAATGCCATGCGCCAGAAGATCGCTGCAGGTGTCGAGATACCCGCGTACCCGCAGTTTCAGGACATGAACCAGCAGTTTCTCGGGATCATTAATGACCTGGAATCTGCTGAGGCGCCATTTCTTGTAAAAGAAGACTGCGCAGATATAATCGAACTGCAACTACTTGAACCGGTCGCAAAAGAGTATTTCGAGGAGAATGGAGAGCGGTTGAGGGTCAGGGTATGCATCACAGGCGCGATCGAGCTGTACCTGAAGCAGTTTGGCGGCACCGACTACTCTGACATACTCGAACTCTTTGCACGAAGCGTCGATCGGTTCGTAAAGAGGGCACTTGACATGAAATCGTCGTTTGATGTCGCCTTAATCAGCATAGATGAGCCAAGTATTGGCATTAACCCGGATATAATGTTTGATGACGACGAGATCATTCGTGCGCTCGATTTATCAGCGAAATCATCTGATGTTGATACGCAGATCCACCTGCACTCGCCGCTGCATTATAGTATCGCATGTGAGTCTGATTCGATCAACGTTGTCGGCGTGGAGTCAGCGGCAAACCCGGATTATCTCGAACTGGTCGAAAAGGTGGATCTTGAGCAGTATGACACGTTTCTGCGGGTCGGCGTGGCAAGAACTGACATCTTTGGCATGACTGCCGAATTAAACGAACGATACCAGATCAATGTGTGGAAGGAGACATCCAGGCTCGACGAGATCGTGACGTCGATGGAAACGCCCGAAGTTGTCGCAAAACGGCTCAAACGGGCTTATGATCGGTTTGGAGATACAATCAAATATGCCGGACCTGATTGCGGGCTTGGTTCATGGCAGTATCAGGATCTTGCACAAAAACTCCTCGCAAACACGAGTAGCGGTATTTCCATGTTCAAAGAGGGCACATCGTGATGAGCAGGGTTCCAACAGGCATTCCCGGGCTTGATGACATGCTTACAGATGGTTTCATCAGCGGCGACATCGTCCTGGTCACGGGCGGTCCTGGCTCAGGGAAGACGACGCTCGGGCTTCAATATCTGCACCATGGCGCCGCTAAGTATGGCGAACCCGGGATATTTGTCACACTCGATGAAAGTCCTGCACGGGTGATCAGAAATGCGTGGCAGTTTGGGTGGGATATCGAACGGTTGGTCAAAGAAAACACAATCCGGGTTATACATGCCGATCCGGTCGCTTATGCCCATTATATTCCTACGCAGGACAGCGATAGTGACATGCACCTTGAAGTCGGGGCAAGAATCGTTGAAACATTGAGCAAACACATCGAACATCGTGTTAGTGATATTGGTGCAAAGCGCATCTTCATCGACTCAATCACTTCGCTAAAAATATCGCAGGATCGATTTCAGGCAAGGTTTTCCATAATGGAACTGATCAAGAACCTTGAAAACCTTGATTGCACGACAATGCTTTCGAGCGAGATTACTTCAGGAGCACTGGCTTATGAATCGTTCAGTGTGGAAGAGTACCTCGCAGAGGTCGTTATTCGTATGCACGTGGTCCGTGTGGCAGGAGGCAGGATACGGGCAATCGAGATCCTGAAGATGCGCGGCGGAAAACACGACGATATGCTGCGACCGTACGCGATCAATGACACCGGTATGGTCATCTATCCACGAGAGACGATTATTGACAGTGATGCTATCAACGCTGTGGCAATGATGTGAACGTGATGCGAGAGTGATCTTGCAAAATGGGGATATATTCGATTTATTCAAGGGAGATTGGGGTGATGAAGACTTTGAGGGTGGGGATGTTGATGTCAGGAGGAATGTAGCGGACGATCTTTAGAGAAACGGGAGAATAATCATGCCTGAAAAACATTACTATCGGGACTCGTGGACCGACAGCAGGATGCCGTGAAGCACGCCCGCGGTCCGCTTTTGATCCTGGCTGGTGCAGGCACCGGCAGGACCACCACCAAGATCGCGTATATGGTGCAGGAACTCAAGGGTTGATCCTGAGCAGATACGAAAATATTAAGAAAAACCGATTAGGTTACGCCAAGACGCTGCACAGAACCAGTGAGGATCCGCGGGATACTGTGCGCACCCAACATACCAACCATGATACGAACACTGCTCATAGAGAACGGGCTTGAATGGATCGGGGGGATGATGCGCAGAGCACACTCGAAGAGTTTACATAAGCGTAACTCCCGCAGCATACCTGGGCAACCATTTCGTCAATTTTTATCGATTCAGGTGGCGTGAGAGCAGAACCCGGGGATGCTACACCCCTCATTGCACCGAAAAACGCGGTCTCATGTTCCAAGACACTAATGAACAACCTCAACGCCCCTAATATCCGGCATCTCTTCCTTCAGCCGCTTCAAAACACCATCCCGTATAGCCACTGATGGCACCCGGCACCTGCCGCACGAACAACCGGTCATGACCTTGAATGTCACCAGGAACTTGCTGAATGTGACCGGGACGCGGGTCTTTTCAAGGGCGATCTTCACAACCCCATCACTGAAATCCACCAGAGTGATATCGCCGCCATCGGCTTTCAGAACCGGGCGTATGCTCTCCTGTATGATTCTGTCTATCATCTCAAACGACGTACTTTCATCCATCCGGGTTTGTGACACCTCTTAAGGATATTCAGGTGACCAGTGCTGATAAGACTTCGCAGGAACCGGGGTTAAGGAATAGGATTGCCCACTCCTATCACCGAGCCATACCCGCAGCCGAAAGCACCTCTTCGGTAAACCCCACAAACACCGAATGAAGATGAGTGAACACATATGATACGTCGATATCAATCACCAACCACATTCGATAATTCTAAGCGTTTTCATCAACCATACTTTACGAAATGGACGAACATGCAAGAATCGCTCTGGAACGGCAGAACCCTGTGGTGGTTCGGAAAAGAATTCGAGACCGGAATTAACAGGTTGCAATCTCGCCCCCGGCTCAGGAAATACATGGAAGTCGGCGAGATACTCCTGCTTGTTGGTGCCGTCCATTGCCGGATTGTTAATTCAACGTCATGGTTTATGGGACACTACCCAGAAGCGCCACCCCCAGTACGAAGAATAATACCCCTGTAATTAATCTGTGTTCAGGTCTTTCTTGTTTTTCTTCTGGCTTCCACATCCCCCGGTCGATCATGTCGATCTTCTTCTTATATTCTAAATAAGTCACGAATACGTAGCATGTAATCGCCGCGATTATTATCAAAACCCAGTCAGTCATAATACATATCAACATTTAAGGACATATTTAAAGTTAATCATTTCATAATTTTCTATACGAAAAGTTTATGAAGTACCTGTTTCTGTAACATAACTCCAATGATGTTAAAAACTATATCAACAATTATCATACTTTATATGGTATTGATAGTACTTGCAACCCCCGCAGCAGCATACCCTGCAAGTGTCAACGTCAATGCTCCCGAACGGGTGGATGGTGATTTCAGCGTTGTAATAGATATAGAGAACGCTGCTGATCTCGATTCAGGGCAGTTCGATCTCTATTTTAATCCGGCTGCCGTGAGTGTTACAGGCGTTGATGATGGAAATGTCGGCGGAACCGCCATACCGATAGTTGACTGGGCGGTCGACGAAGACCACGTCCAGGTGCTCTTCAATCTCCCGGGCATCGATGGCGTCTCCGGATCCGGATCGCTTGCAACGATACACTTTGAGACGGCAGTTCCCGGGGATTGCGCCATGGAAATATCGGACGGGCTACTCGTCAATAACATGGCAGATGCAATGCCTGCAAGCTGGAATGGCGTTGAAAGTGTTGTGACGGGGACTGCGACCAAGACCGAGACACCGATTCCAGCAGACGTGACTGAATGCAAAACCCCTGGATTTGGGGCGGTATTTGCGATAGGTTTGCTTGTGGCAGCGTATCTCGTGCTTAGTAGAGAATAATAAAGGAGGTATAATGAAAACAATATATATGATCTACTGCGTGCTGATAACTCTTGCAGCGCTCAGCGCGCCAGCATTAGCAGGGATAGTCGGCGATGCGGACAATGATGGCAGAATTACCACGGCAGACTCAGCGCTCGTGCTGCAGATGTCGGTCGGGAGCGTAGCCCCCGATATCGGATGTGCTGACGTGAGTGGTGATGGTACGATCAGCTCACTGGACGCGCTCATGATACTGACGATTGCGCAAAAGATGCAGGTTTATGTCAATGCTCCCGAAGTAGTATCTGGCACATTCGATGCTACGATAGATGTCTACAATGCAGTTGCTCTTGATTCTGGGCAGTTTGATCTCACCTTCAACCCAAGCGTTGTGAATGTGATCGATGTCTATGATGGAAACATCGATGGCACAACGGTGCCAATTGATTCATGGAATTTCACGGATGCCGATACGATCCGGGTGCTGTTCAATCTCCCGGGAGTCGATGATTTAAGTGGATCCGGGCAGATAGCCACGATTAGTTTCGAGATAACAGGCGCGGTCAAAGACACAAGCGTTCTGGATATCTCCGATGGACTGATCGTTGATAGCAAATCGGATGAAACATCCGCGCTCTGGAGTGATTGCAATGTAGCCATCGGAGTGCCGGTCAAGGTCAATTCTCCGGAAGTTGCAACCGACTCATTCGATGCAACGATCGAGATAGAGAACGTTGCTGATATGAACGGAGGGCAGTTTGATCTCTCCTTTGATACAAGCGTTGTGAACGTGACCGATGTCAATGCAGGAAGCATCGATGGCACAACGGTACCGCTGCTCAACTGGCGTTTCATAGATTCAGACACGATCAGGGTACTATTCATGCTCGCTGGTGCTGATGGAGTGAGCGGATCCGGGTACGTGGCGAAGATCGGCTTCGAGATGGCGGGATCGCAGGGTGACTCATGCGTTCTGGATATATCGAATGGGAATCTTGCTGACACCAGTGCCAATAAGATACCCGCGACATGGAACGATTGCGATGTAGCCATCGGAGTGCCGGTCAAGGTCGATGCGCCTGAAACGATATCCGGCGCATTCGATGCAACGGTCGATATAATGAATGTCACTTCAATGAATGGTGGACAGTTTGATCTATCCTTTGACTCAAGTGTTGTGAATGTGACCGAGGTCTATGCCGGAAACATAGGCGGCACAATGGTACCGATTGTTGACTGGCGTTTCATGGATTCAGACACGATTAGGGTGATCTTCAAACTTTCTGGTGACGATGAAGTAAGTGGATCAGGATATGTGGTAAAGATTGGTTTTGAGACAACCGGATCACAGGGTGATACCAGCATTCTGGACATATCCGACGGGAAGCTTGCTGACACCAGTGCCAATAAGATACCCGCGACATGGACCGACGATGAGGTGAATGTGTAACACCCATCAAGTAACGAGTTAAGAGCCAGTGATTTCGATAATTGCCATAGACACTGATTACACTGATTTACACAAGATGTGATCTTAAATCTGTGTAATCAGAAATCACTGGAAAGTGATACTTGAATAATGTGGAGGTAATATATAATGAAAATGAATATAATACTGCTTGGAATAACCACAGGATTGCTGCTGCTGACATTACCAGCAGCAGCATCCGACTACACTCTCGGGATCTACGGCAATGCGAACGAAGATGACACGATAAACATGCAGGATGTGACGTATACCGAATTGATCATCCTCGAATACCGGGACAAGACAGAACTTGCGGATGCGAAGTACGATGGCAATATCGACATACTTGACATGACGCAGATCGCGCTGATCATTCTTGGGCGGGAGAAGAAGCTTACTCTAATTGACTCTGCTGATAGGACGGTTACTGTGAATAAACCGGTTGAGCGGATAGTTGTCCTCACATACCCGGACGCTGAGGCTATAAAGATAGTAAAAGCCGAAGAGATGGTGGTTGGGGTTTCATCGGACATAATTGCAAGGAAGACGTTCTTTCCCGAGTTAAGCAAACTTCCATCTGCTGGAGTAACGTCCAACCCTGATATCGAGAGGATCATCGAGTTGAATCCGGATATAGTTTGCACTGGCAAATTAAAATCCATGGGTGTCAATCTTGAAGATAAACTCCCGGCTATGATCGCAGTTACCTGCTGGGATATGGGGCGATTGGAAGTGATGACGAAGAATATACGGATGCTCGGATACATTCTCGGTAATAAAGAGGACGCCCGGGAGTTCTGTACCTTTTATCAGGAGTATATAGATGAGATGATCGGGGAGAGGGTGAGTGAAATCCCAGAGAACGACAAAGAACGGGTGTATATCGAGTATTGCGATGATTACAGAGCTTTTGCAACGGGTTCATCGGGTCATGAGATCTGTGTGGCAGCCGGTGGTGCAAATATCGCTGCCAACCTCCCATGTTTCTCTGAGAAACCGATCGCTGAAGTGGATCAGGAATGGTTGGTAAAAGAGAACCCCGATGTGATTGTGAAGGCTGTGCGGTGCAAGTCCGGTCTCTGTGGGTATGGGGCGGACGATCCCGGGGCGATGGGGCAGGAGCGAGAACGGATCATGCGCCGCCAGGGATGGGGTGGCATGACCGCGGTTGCGGAGAACCGGACATATCTGATCGATATGGACCTTGTGGGCAGCACAGCCAACTTCATCGGCGCTACATACATGGCAAAGTGGCTATATCCTGATCTATTCGAGGACCTGAATCCGGAGACATTCCATCAGGAGTACCTGACAAGGTTTCAGAGGCTGGACTACGATCTTAATGGCAATGGGGTGTTCGTGTGCCCGGAGGTGACGTAAATGACCCTAAAGACACACCATGAGAGCTTCGATATAAATCCAATCGGATATGTCGAATCAGGATATCATAGCTTCAGCGAGGTGCCGCACCCCCCTGGGAAAGGGGGTTGGAACGAGGATACCTCTACAATAGCGCTTTGTCCGGAACATGCCGGGGAAATAAGTGGTCTGGATGGTTATTCCCACATAATCGTCCTTTTTTGGATACACAAATCCCGTGAGTGGAAGATGCCGAAGCATGATCACCATGATTCTCATGATTTTCATGGTTCTCATGATTCTCATGATCACAATCAAAACCATAATACCACCCAGCACCACCACAACCATAGTCACAGTCACAAGCCCGCTCATGTGAAGGTCTTTGCCACGAGGATGCCTGTGAGACCCAACCCGATCGGGCTATCGGTCGTGGAACTCATGGGTTTTTCGCCTGAGAGTGGAATAGTCACGGTGAAAGGACTGGACGCGCTGAATGGGACCCCCATTCTGGATATTAAACCATACATTCCAAATTTTGACAGCTATCCGGAAGCAAACCTGCCTGAATGGGTTGGGAAGCACTTAAGAGAGCATCAGCAGATACATACGGAAGAAGAAGGATGAATCAAGATCAGAAAGAACAAATGGGGGTGGAACTACATTAGATGAATATTGACATCGCATACACCGCTCTGATATATGCCGCCCACTATACCGCAAAGATAGTCCCGATAATAGCAATCGGCATCTTTGTGACGAGTTTTGCGGTCAATACCGGGCTGATGAAAAAATTCGACTGGCTAACAACCCCACTTGCAAGTATTACGAATATCAGCAAGATATCCGCTCTAGCGGTTGTGACCTGTACATTCAGCACCGTTGCCGGTTACTCCATGCTCGTGGACGGACTCAAGGAGAAGACAATCTCCGAGCGGGAGGTGATTGCGACTACACTGATCAGTTCCTTTTCAAGCATCCTCTCGCACCTCTTCACGTTTTTCATACCGGTTGTGATTCCCCTCCTTGGTTTTACCACTGGTTCAATCTATGTCTGCATAGTGGGTCTCGTTTCGTTCTTGAAATCCTGTATCGGAGGGATTCTTGCGAGATTCTGGATGAAAGACGATCGTTTCTCGCCAGATACTCGGCTATCCGGTTTTAATCCACCCGGTCCAACTAATCCACATAATCCGCATGGTGCTCGCGCTCCGGATGGTCGCAGTGCCTCGAAAAAAAGCGCTGACAGCACGTACAAAATGCTTAAGAGAATCGTGCTCACGATGTTTATCACCCTTTTTCTGGTATCTGTGGCGTTTGAACTGAACTTTTTCAAGTCTTTCTCTGCGGTTATATATCCAATCACGCGTATTCTGGGATTGGAGGGCGAAGTCGCCCTGGTCACTGCAACCGCAGTTGTAAATTCGTATGCAGGGATAATTCTCGCAGGCAGTCTTCTGAGCGAAGGAGCAATCACTACAAAGGGCGTGTTGGTCGCGTTATTGCTTGGCAACGTGGTTACGCTATCGGCAAGGTCTGCGAAACATTCCGTGCCGCTGCATGTATCACTCTTCGGTCCAAGTCTTGGCAGCAAGACTGTCGCGATAAATGCTGCTCTTACTTTTGTCATCGATGTGTTAATCATAGTGGTCTTACTGGTGATGTGAGGGTGTGCAATGGCAATAGGGATCCTGATCCTCCAAATTTGTTATGTGGAAAGGCTCAACACAATCGCGCACAGTTGTGAAATTTCAAGCTTAAAAACACAGCGCATCTGATGATGCGTTATTGCAAAACCAAACGAAACACATACAGAAGAGGAACAGGAGCGTATTGATGCAGTAAGCGGGTCCGGACATCCTTCAATGAATTGGGTGGCAATGCCAGAAGAGATACCGACAATCTACGGGATGGAGCTGGAGCAAGTTTCATGACCATATATGTATATATCTCCAACATCTGCCGATTCGATGCTCGCCTCTTTTTACAATTATGAACTTATCGAGAAGGCGGAGAAGGCAATATATTATGAAAATAATCATAGAAAGTTTTAAGTTCTGAATTAAGTACCTATGATGCACACGCGCTATGTAACATACATTATGTGAATAATTGTACAAAACAATAAACAAATCACAAGGAGATAATATATAATGAGAATGAATATGGTATTGGTTGGAATAACCATGGGTTTGCTGCTGCTGGCGTCGCCGGTGGCTGCATCAGACTACACGCTTGGTGTCTTCGGGAACGCGAACGAAGATGACACAATAAACATGCAGGATGTGACGTATACCGAATTGATCATCCTCGAATACAGAGATGCAACAGAGCTTGCGGATGCGAAGTACGATGGCACTATCGATATCCTTGACATGACGCAGATCGCGCTCATCATTCTTGGGCGGGAGAAGGAGCTTACGGTTCTGGACGGCAATGGTGAAGCAGCGACTGTGGCGAAGCCAGTGGAGCGTATCCTGGTTGAGTATACGGATAATGCCGAGATGGTGCGTGCGCTCGGTGCAAAGGATAAGGTCGCCGCTGTTGATTACATCATTTCACAGACCGAGATCCAGTTCCCTGATCTCAGCAAACTGCCATGTGTCGGAAACATGTTCAGACCGGATTACGAGGCGGTACTTAGCACAAACCCCGATCTTTTGCTGTCATTCACGAAAGCAATCGATGAAAAGAAGGAAAAACTCCCGGATACCGCTGTTGTCTTCCTGGGGTTGTATTATCCGGACTTGTTCGACCCGGATGGATCGCAATTCACATGCGGCGTGAGGAAACTTGGATACCTCCTCAATGCGAGAGAGGAGGCTGATGTGTACCACAACTGGCGCATTGACATGATAGACGACATCAAATCCCGAACCGGGGGAATTTCGGAAGAGGAGAAGCCGCGGGTCTTTATCTGCTCGTATGGGGGCATCATCCGGGGCGATACGACATTCAGGACTTATGCCCTGATCGACACACTCACCCAGATGAGCATCACGGCTGGTGGAAAGAACATAGCAGAAAACCTCCCTGACTTCGGAGGACCTAAAAACGGGATAACGGTTGATCCCGAATGGGTGATCGAACAGAATCCCGAGTTCATCATAATACACGCCGTGCGCTACACATGGGGTGGCAACACGATGGAGCCATCGCATGGTTATGATGAGGATGATCCGACTGATGTGAAGGAGCAACTGGTGGACGAACTCATGAGCCGTCCCGAGATGGCTAATGTTGCTGCTGTTGCAAATGGAAACGTCTACGTGATGAGCGGTAATTTCAGAAACGATGCGACGGGTGGCTCGGTTGGTGCCGCATACATGGCACGGTTGTTCCACCCCGATCTCTTCGCGGATATGGATCCCGAGGCGATCCACCAGGAATTCTTGACAGACTTCCAGGAGCTGGACTATGACTTAAACGAGCACGGAGTCTTCGTCTACCCGCCGATAGAGATCGGGAGCGGGCTTGCGGGAATACCTGACACGTACAGAGAGGAATCCTGAAAAAGCAGAAGGTGATAATATATGAGACTGAATATATTGATTACAGCAACACTGGGTCTGCTCTTACTCACATTTTCGCTGCCAGCGCAAGCATCCGACTACACTCTCGGGATATACGGCAATGCGAACGAAGATGACACGATAAACATGCAGGATGTGACCTATGCCGAACTAATCATCCTCGAATACAGAGATGCAACAGAGCTTGCGGATGCGAAGTACGATGGCAATATCGACATACTTGATATGACGCAAATCGCGCTGATCATACTCGGCAGGGATAAGGAGATGACGGTGATCGATGGTGCAGACAGGATCGTGACTGTGAAGAAGCCTATCGAGAGGATAATTACGCCGAATGGCGATTGTACGCCACTTATGCGAGCTATTGATGCGGCGGATATGATCGTGGGCGTGAGCACATACACAATTCAAGATACGCTATTCTATCCGGAGTTTGGCGACTATCCAAACATTGGTTCTGTTTGGTCTCCGGACTACGAGGCAATGCTGGCATGCAATCCCGACACGGTCATTCTCTATGCGTCCTTCTCTGCATCCAATTGCGAGGCGATTGGGGATACGCTAACTGATGCAAATCCGGAGATTGCATGCATCTGGATTGACGGTTACAAGCCATCGAGTCATGTGGAAGATACGATGCTGCTGGGATACCTGCTTGGAAAGAGGGATGAGGCAGAGGCGTGGATCGATTTCTATGAGGGATTCTTAAACCAGATCTATGATGGGGTGGAAGATATCCCGCCGGATGATAGAACACGGGTGTATATTGAGTGCTGGAGAGCGTATCATACCGCAGCAGGGAATTCCGGATGGCAGGAGAAGGTCGAATTAGCAGGTGGCTACAACATCTTCCGCGATCTTGCCATTGATTATCCTGATGTGAGCGAAGAAGACGTGATCGATCGACATCCGGATGCTATAATCAGAGCTGCAAAGACCGAGGGTGGGTATGAGACTGACGACATAACCGAGTTGAGTGATCTGAAAGATGAGATCATGGATCGCACTGAACTGGCTCACGTTCCCGCTGTGGAAAATGGAGCGGTTTGCGTGATCAATAATGACGTCTTCGGCGGAACAGCCCACTTTGTTGGCATGGGGTACATCGCAAAATGGCTATATCCGGATCGTTTCACAGATCTGGATCCGGAAGCGGCGCACCGACAGTATCTGACAGAATTTCAGGGGCTTGATGAGAGTCTTGTCGATAATGGCGTCTTTGTTTATCCGCTGTTGGATGAGAGTTGATCGGGATTGATAAAAAGGAGATATATATGAAAATAAACACATTGGTTGGAATAACCATGGGTTTGCTGCTGCTGGCGTTGCCGGTGGCTGCATCCGACTACACACTTGGCGTCTTCGAACGCAAACGAAGACGACACGATAAACATGCAGGATGTGACTTACTGAGCTCATACTCCTCAAATACCGGGACAAGACTTGAGCTTGCAGATGCGAAGCATGATAGCGAGATCGATATCGTTGATGTGACGCAGATCGCGCTCATCATTCTTGGACGGGAGAAGGAGCTTACAATTCTCAATTCAAAGGGAGAAGTCAAGACGATAGCCCTATAAGTAAACGAAATACTCACGTTGAACTCGGACTGCACAGATGCCATCAGAGCTATTCAAACAAAGGATCGAATAATCGGGATAGGGAGTTACTCATGGCTGCTGTGATCTGGCCCGAACTCGATGGATGCATCGAGTCCATACCAATCTCCGGAGTGCGGCTGTAATGGTGGGAGAACTTCATGCGAGGGAGGTTGGCATCACGGACAGGATCAGGAACTGGATCAGGTTGAAGAGTTGTGTGAGGTGATGATATGTAGCAACCTTCGCAAATCAATTGTCAGAGATAAAGAGGCATAAAATCATGATCGAAGAGATAGACTGGAACAAGATGTGGATGGAGGCAACTGAGAATGCCTCGTGGAGCAAGCGACGTGGAGATATGGCCGAGTTCTGGGATAAGAGGTCCCGGAAGTATAGCGAGTCACTGAAGCACAATGATCGATCTATGCAGATGATATCGAAATTGGACATTGATCCGGAGTGTACTGTGCTTGATATCGGTGCAGGACCTGGTACACTTACAATTCCGCTTGCGAGAATCGTTAAACATGTGACGGTCGTGGAGCCATCGAGCGGAATGCTTGCTTGTCTGAGAGCGAATGCGGCAGATGATGGACTTACGAATATAACCTGCATAAACAGGAAATGGGAGGACGCTACCCCCGGCGCGGATCTTGATGTGTATGACGTTGTGATAGCATCATACTCGCTTGCGATGCTCGATATGAAAGCGGCACTATCGAAGATGAACCGGGTTGCAAGACGGTCCGTTTACCTATTCACCTTTGCAGGAAGTCGTGCGTGGGATTATAACGAACTCTGGCCCAGATTGTATAACGAGGAGTATCGAACGGCGCCTGATTATATTTATCTCTGCAACATCCTCTATGGGATGGGCATCTACGCGGATGTTGAGATAATAGATACCGAGCACAAAGAACGTTTTTCAAGCATGGATGAAGCCGTGGAGCAACGGATGGAAAACCTCGGTTCCACGACTCGGGAAGCAGAGGAAATAATCCGATCGTATCTATCAGAGAATCTGGTTCAAGAGGATGGGGCATTCTGGTCGAAACACAAAATGAAGGGTGCTGTGATACACTGGAGGACAGATAATGGAGATTGGGGTGATAACGAGGTGTAGACATGAAATGTTTGAACGATCATGGATGCGATCCTGAGAAGTGTGCGCCAGAGCAGATACGTGAATGCCGCGGCAACGCCGAGACGCATACGCGAACTGCAAATGGGATTGTGAATGATCAAAGTCGTTGACCTCACAAAGCGATTCAGGGGCTTCACAGCCGTGGATCGCATAAACTTTGAGGTGTCAGAAGGTGAGATATTCGGGTTTCTTGGTCCGAATGGTGCTGGAAAGACGACTGCGATCATGATGCTCACAACACTCCTGCGCCCAAGTGCTGGCAATGCCACGGTCTGTGGACATGATATCTCAAAGGAACAGGGGAAGATCAGAAGGGAGATCGGTGTTGTCTTTCAGGACCATACCAGTGATGACTGGCTGACTGGAAGAGAGTATCTGAAGCTTCATGCCGGGATATACGATGTCAGCACAGACCGGGTCGATGATCTCCTCGAACTCTTTGACCTGAAGAGGTGGGAAGGGTCTATCATAAAGGAGTATTCGAGCGGAATGCGGCGGAGGCTGGAGATTGCACGGGGGCTGATTCACAAGCCAATGGTTCTCTTCCTTGATGAGCCGACATTGGGGCTCGATGTCCAGACCCGGCAGAGGATCTGGGACCACATCGAGTCGCTCAGAAGAGATGAGGGGCTCACGGTTTTTCTAACCACCCATTACATGGATGAGGCTGATAAACTCTGTGACAGAATCGCAATCATCGATCATGGGCAGATCGTTGCGATTGGCACACCTGATGAGCTGAAATTGGTCCTGGATAGTTCTCGCACGACGCTGGACGAGGTCTTTCTCCATTACACGGGCAGCGATACGCGAGATCGGATATCGGCAAGCAGAACCCATCACCCGATGGGATTTGGGGGGCGGCGATGAGTCCCGGTGCGAGATGGCGAGCCGATTTAAAAGCGGTACACGCAATCGCCAGAAGAGAGGTAATACGGTTCCTCCGTGCAAAGTCACGAATCGTGGGATCAATAGCGATGCCGCTCATCTGGTTCTGTGCATTTGGACTTGGGCTTGGCTCGGCATTCGGGGTGCGGTATGGCGAGATCAGTTATGCAATGTTTTTAGCTCCGGGAATCATTGCGATGACGGTATTATTCGCATCGACATTCTCTGGCATGTCCATCATCGTGGATAAAGAGTTTGGAATCTTGAAAGAGCTGCTCGTTGCCCCGATATCAAGGGTTTCTCTCGTCTTGGGAAAACTCGTCGGAGGCATGGCGACATCCCTGATCAGAGCGGTGCTGATAACCATTCTGCTCTGTGTGGTGCTGGAGATAAGGGTAGGTATCATCAACTACTGCGGCATGCTTGCCATTATATGCCTGATTGCCATTGGATTTGGAGCTCTTGCGATTGCTATTGCAACGAAGATGGAGAGCATGGAAGGATTCGGGCTGATCGTGGAACTCGTCGTCATGCCCATATTCTTCTTAAGCGGTGCTTTCTTCCCGGTCGAGGGGTTGCCGGGGTGGTTCTCAACTGTGGTTATGTTAAATCCGCTTACCTATGGTGTGGATGGTTTACGGATTCTCATGATCGGTACCGGGAGCTTTGGTTTACTGCACGACTTCGGCGTGCTCATTCTCTTTGATGTGGTTGTTGTTCTCTTCGCGGCATATCTTTTCGGAAAGGGATAGGTATGTGGACAAAGATCATAGGTATCATAGAGGGTGATCAAGGGGTGGCGGTGTCTGTGAGTACTTCCCGATACCGGCTGCACGCCCTTTCACAAGCATCATCGCGAGCGCATTCGACAGCCGACACTCTCCACTCGACCGGAGTTCTCACCAGTAAAGAAGTCATTCTGAAGCTACTCGTTGATGCAGTCATATAGAGGATTGGGATGTAGATATTCGCGATAGCAACGACAATAATGACTGCGGTCATGCTTGTAGTAATCTTTGCGCCGACATTGTTCTGGTAATATGCAAAAACAAAAAGGCAATATATTGTGGAAATAAAGAGATCGGAAGTTTTAAGCACTGTATGAATAAGTTATGATGTACGTGTTTCACGTAATACATATTACAGGTATGAACATATAAAATAAAAATAGACAATGATGAGGTAATAAACATGAAAACAAACACACTGGTCGGAATAACTACAATCATGCTGCTCTGCCGTACGCTGCCGGCAGCAGCGTCAGACTATATGCTCGGCTTAATGCGCTGCGATAAATGCCATGATCGGCATGCCACTCTTCTTCACAAGCACAGCACGGATGCCTTATGACAAGATGTCGGGATGGCTCAAGACGATTGCGTCTGTAAATCCAGTCAGCCACGCAATCAACAGCGTGAGAATGCTTCGTAGCAGAGGCAATGTCGCGGTCAGTGAGATCCTAATGCTTGGAGCAGGTGCTACGATCGTACTTCGCGATATATACTTATGTGTTCAGAATAGCAACGTTATAAAATCGTTAAATTCCATAATAAGACGTGAATAAGGAGATAAACGAAATGCATCACTTGAACAGACCGATACTCCCCTTCACCTCGATTGTCGGGCAGGAGAAGATGAAAAAAGCACTGATTCTGAACGTGATCAACCCGCGGATCGGTGGCGTCCTCATACGGGGTGAGAAAGGGACAGCGAAGTCCACAGCAGTGCGGGCGCTTGCGGAGCTACTTCCCAAGATTGAAATCGTGAACGGCTGTCCATTCAACTGTAATCCGGCAGATACCGGGGAGATGTGCGACATCTGCCATAAGCGTTCGGAAAACGGCGAAAAACTTGAGAGTATGACGAGAAGAGCCCGTGTGATTGATCTCCCGCTCGGATGCACTGAGGATCGGGTCGTTGGCACGCTCGACATCGAGAAAGCGATAAAAGAGGGGGTACGTGCGCTCGAGCCCGGAATACTGGCTGCTGCGAACCGCGGCATCCTCTACATAGACGAGGTGAACCTGCTGGACGACCATGTCGCCGACATCTTGCTCGATTCCGCAGCGATGGGTGCAAATATCGTTGAGCGGGAGGGCGTCTCTGTGGGACACCCCGCGAGATTCATCCTCGTCGGAACGATGAATCCCGAAGAAGGGGAACTGAGACCGCAACTTCTGGACCGGTTCGGGCTGCAGGTGAATGTCGAGAGCTTATCTGATGTAGACGCACGCGTTAAGATTGTGAAGGTTGCTGAGAGCTTCGAGGGCGATCCGGGCAGGTGCAGGGCGGAGTTCGCGGATGCGCAGATGAAACTTGCCGAAAGTATTCTGACTGCAAAGTCACTCCTCTCCGATGTTGTGATCAGCGATGACCTCCTCAAGACGACCGCTGAGATGTGCATCGAACTCGGCGTCAGGACGCACAGAGCAGAGATTGTAATCACGAGAACCGCAAAGACGATTGCAGCGTTTGATCGCCGCACAGAGGTCACGATAGGTGACATTAAAGAGGCGATGGAGCTTGCGCTGCCGCACAGGATGCGGAGAAAGCCGTTTGAGCCACCAGAGCTCGATACCGAGAAGCTTGACGAGATGATGGATGAGAAGGAGCGTGAGAAGGAGCGTGAGAAGGAGAAGGACGAACAAGAAGAACCGCAGAATGAGGATGAAGAAGAGGAGGAGCTGCAAGAGAGAAGAGAGCAACCCGAAAACAAGCATGAGCACACAGAGGGGTCCGAGCCGCAAGACCCGTCTGATACCGAGGACGATGGCGATGGCGAGCAGGCACAAGCGCCCGAATCAGTCTTTGTGATCGGGGACCCGATCGATGCGAACAGGGTGCGACCAAAGGAGCGGCGTGACCGGATACACCGCGGCAAGACATCGGGGCGTCGGATTCCAACGCTTGCACGCTTCAACCGCGGGAGATATGCGAGCCACACAATCCCGCCCGGAAAACCCACTGATATCGCAATAGACGCAACGATCCGTGCGGCTGCGCCACACCAGAGAAACCGGGGTGCGGGTATTGCTGGCAGGAACGCAGTTATGATCGAGAGCGGGGATGTGCGAGAGAAGATCAGGGTCGGAAAAGTCTCGACGACGACACTTTTTGTGGTGGACGCATCCGGCTCGATGGGCGCGTCGAACCGGATGGAGAGTGCCAAAGGGGCGGTCATGTCGCTTCTTATGGACTCCTACCAGAAGCGGGACCGAATCGGGATGGTTGCGTTCAAAGGCGATTCTGCGGATGTGCTGCTCCCACCATCCCAGAGCGTCGATCTCGCATTTGAGCGGTTGAGAGATCTCCCGACCGGCGGAAAGACCCCACTTGGTGCGGGTCTCAACACCGGACTCAATCTTTTGATGGGCGAGATGAGGAGAAACGATGAGACGATTCCAATCATGGTTTTAATCTCTGATGGCAGGGCAAACGTCTCAGTGGGTGAGGGCGCCACAATCAAGGAAGAACTCCGCTCGATTGCGGAAGAAGCGAGATGTGTGGGTATTCACATGATCGTTCTTGATACTGAAACCGTTGGTAGCTCGTTTGTAAAAATGCAGCTTGGATACTGCAAGACACTCGCGGAGCATGCAGGCGGGCGGTATTTTCCGGTTGACCGCCTCTCATCCGGAGAGGTTCACGATATCGTCGCACGTGAACAGGAGGTCCTTGCGGAGATGTACTCAAACTCGATTGGTGGTTGAGTAAATGATGAAAATAATATCCGCAACATGGGGTAGCGACATCCCGCTTCTCGCCCAAGCATGTAACGAACTCGGAATTGAACTGGACGCGTGGTCAACGTACGAGCTTGAGGACGATTCTAAGCGAGAGCGGTGTATACAATCGTTTGAGACCGCAGATGTTGTTCTTCTGCGTCCAACAACCGATGCGTACTGGGATGAAATAATTGAAGAGCTGAACCGACTGGCTGTGCCAATAATTTCGTTCGGGCACGATTCGTCCATCTGGGAGCTTTCAAACGTCCCGTTGAAGGTTGTTGCGACGGTCAACGCATACCACATCTATGGGGGGCAGAAGAATATCGCGAACATGCTCAGATACATAGGATTTGAGGTTCTGGGTGCTGAGTACGAATACAATCCACCGGAAGAGACGATGTGGCAGGGGATCTACCATCCCGGTGCAGAACGGGCATTTGAGAATATAGGCGACTATCTGGAGTGGTACAAGCCAGAGAAGAGGCATACAATTGGGATTATGTTCCACCGGACGTACTGGTCAAACGGTGACCTTGAGATCGTAGATGCGATGATCCGCGAACTCGAAACTGAGTTTGATGTGATCCCTGCTTTCTGTTTCGGGATGGGCGATTCCGAAACCGGTGCCAAATCGAGTGGAGAGGTAACGGAGGACTTCTTCATGGATCCTGTGAAGATCGATGCCATCGTAAACCTCCAATCGATATTTCATGTAGGAAACAGTGAAGACTCGGTGAGCTCTCTTAAAAAACTGGACATTCCGGTATTTCACCCGTTGACTGTCTACCGCAAGACCGAAGATGCGTGGATGAAGGACTTTCAGGGGATGAGTTCGAGCGAGGTTGCATGGAGCGTTGCGATGGCTGAGTTCGAGGGCGTAATCGAGCCTCTGATCGTCGGCACCTCAAGAACCACAGAAGAGCACGGAACCGAGTTCGAGCGCCACGCCCCGGTCGATGAGCGTGTGAAGAAGATCGTACGAAGGGTCAAGAAATGGATTGATCTTAAGGATACGCCCAAACCCGATCGTAAAGTCGCATTCATTCTCCATAACAACCCCTGCGCATCGGTTGAGGCGACAGTGGGCGCGGGCGCACATCTCGACACGCTCGAGAGCGTCGCAAGAATCCTCCGTGCGATGAAAGAGGCAGGATACGCGGTCGATGTGCCTGAGAGCGGAAAAGAGCTGATCGAGAACATCATGGACCATAAAGCGATATCAGAGTTTCGGTGGACGACGATTGACGAGATCGTGGATAAAGGCGGTGCGCTTGCGATGGTTGAGGTGGATGAGTACGAGAAATGGTTCGATACGCTCCAGCCGGATGTTAAAAAACGGATCTGCGATGCATGGGGGAATCCGCCCGGCGAGGCGAAGGACGGCGTTCCGGCAGCGATGATATATGATGGCAAAATTGTTGTAACAGGTGTGAGGTATGGTAACGCCATCGTCGGAATCCAGCCGAAGCGTGGTTGTGCCGGGACGCGGTGCGATGGGCAGGTCTGCAAGATTCTACATGATCCGGAGATTTCACCGCCGCACCAGTACATGGCTACATACCGCTGGATCGAGAACAACTTCGGTGCCAATGTAATCATCCATGTCGGGACACATGGAAACCTCGAGTTTCTGCCAGGAAAGTCGGTTGCACTCTCTGAAAGCTGTTATCCGGACATTGCGGTCGGAGATATGCCGCATCTCTACATCTATAACTCAGACAATCCACCTGAGGGGACAATTGCGAAGAGGCGTAGCTACGCGACCCTTGTTGATCATGCACAGACCGTCATGACAGAGGGTGGGCTCTATGGCGATCTGAAGGAGCTCGAAGACCAGATCACAGAGTACAACAAGACGAAGGTCTCTGATAAGGCGAGGGCACATGCGCTTGAACACATCATAACCGATCTTTTGACGAATACGAATCTAACAGAAGAGATAAAGCTCGACGAACTGGTGGAGATGGGTGTTCCATTCGATATAATCGCGGATACGGCGCACGAAGCGATAACGAAACTGTACAACACCCAGATTCCGGATGGAATGCACATTTTCGGAGAAAATCCGGAAGGCGAGAAGAGAATCGAGTTAATCAACTCGATACTGAGGTACGATTCGAAGATAAGGAAACTCGTGCTCGATCTTCTGGGAATGAATACTGAGCCAGCCGATCTGAAAAGCGAGGTGCTGACCGAGATCGATTCGCTTGGAAAAGAGATTCTGAGCGAGTTTCTGAATGACAACGCTAAAGACGCAACCGCCGTCTGCAAGGAGGTTCTCAGGGGTAGGTTGAAGAGACTTAACGAAGCCATGATCCTCCTGGTTAAGGACCAGGCAGACGAGATCGCGTGGAGAATCGACTCCTCAGATGAGATTGGCTCTCTCCTCCATGGCTTCGATGCAGGATATATCGAGCCGGGTCCATCCGGTCTCATAACCCGTGGCAAGCCAGAGGTGATGCCCACAGGCAGGAACTTTTACTCGCTTGACCCTTACAAAGTGCCAACGAAGGCTGCATGGCGGATCGGTCAGAGGCTTGCGGATGGCGTTATTGAGAAGTACGTTGATGAAAATGGGAAGATCCCTGAGAATATTGCGATGTACTGGATGGCAAGCGATATCATGTGGGCGGACGGCGAGCAGCTTGCTCAGATTATGCATCTCATTGGCGTTGAGCCGGTCTGGAAGGGCGGGAAGGTGAAAGAGTACAGGATCCTTTCGCTTGAGGATCTTGGCCGCCCGAGAATCGATGTGACGATTCGAGTGAGCGGGATCACACGGGACTGCTTCTACAACTGCATTGAACTTGTCGATGATGCGATACGGGAGGTTTCAGAGCTCGATGAGCCCCTCGAGATGAATTATCTGAAGAAACACCTCTCCGACGCATCCGAAGCTGCCGATGATGGCGACAACGGAGACAGAATAGGGGCAGTAGTGGGAGAAAGGGATGGCGAAACAGGTTCCGCCCACATCTTTGCGAGCAAGCCGGGAACGTACGGTAACGGCATCAACCTTGCCGTGTACGCCTCCGCATGGAAGGAGGATAATGATTTATCCGATGTATATATCTACTGGAACGGATACGCGTACGGAAAAGGCGTATTCGGAGAAGAATCCCACTCAAGCTTCATATCCCAGCTTAAGACCGTTGATCTGACCTTCAACAAGACCGTTACCGATGAGTACGACCTCTTTGGGTGCTGCTGCTACTTCGGAACGCACGGCGGACTCACAACCGCTGCAAGAGAGGTATCAGGGCACGAGGTCTCGGCATACTATGGCGACACCCGCGACCGGGATCGAGTCGAGATACGGACGCTTGCTGACGAAGTCAGGCGAGTCGTCAGGACGAAACTACTCAACCCAAAGTGGATCAAGGGGATGAAGCAGCATGGCTACAAGGGCGCAGGCGACATCTCAAAGAGGATCGGACGGGTCTACGGCTGGGAAGCAACGACGCAGGAGGTCGATGACTGGATCTTCGATGACATCACAAAGACGTTCATCCTCGACGATGAGATGCGGAAGTTCTTTGAGGATAACAACCCGTGGGCGCTCGAAGAGATCGGAAGAAGGCTCCTTGAGGCTTATGAGCGAGGACTGTGGGATGCAGACCCGGACGTGATCGACGGACTGAAGAACGCATACCTTGAGATGGAGGGCTGGATCGAGGAGCGGATGGGTGACGTGAAAGGAGACTTCCAGGGTGGATCGATCGATGTAATGACAGTTGAAGATGTCGCGGGATGGAAGGAGAATGTCGAGAAGATAATGAAGGTCTGATCCAATATCGGAGGGATCAATCAATGAGAAATGACGTGATACTATGGCTAAGGCAACAGGAGAAAGTCACACAGTAACCGCGGACGAGATCAGGGGGCAGTACAAGAAGTTCATTGGAAGGAAGATTTTCTTTGTCTTCCTTTTTACAGCCTTAATCATACTTATATCGGGCGTTTCTACGACGCTTGGTTCATACC